>CANQBU010000026.1 GCA_947589615.1 uncultured Clostridia bacterium
CAAACAAAATTGTTTGGAAGTTGAACATCCGACAATTTAGTGGCTTTTTGGTCAAGCTGAATAATTGTATTATCTACACTTGGCTTTTCTGCTTTTGAAATTGTAAAATTAAGTGTTAGCGAGCCTGTGTAATCGTTTTTGAAAGTAACAATGACTTTACCATTTCCAGCATTTTTGTTATTTTGATATTCGACATCATAATCTTCGCCTAAAATCAGTGTTAAAGTGCCATCTTTAGCAATAACTTTAGGTGTTCTTTCAGTTCCATTATATACAAAATTCTTAATATCGAGGTCAACATTCAAACTTAAAGCATTTTTTCGTGGCTCTTTCGTTAAAGTGATTTGAATTGTATAATTTTTATAGTTTTCTTTGTCAGAGTAAACCGCTGTAGCTGTCATATATTCACTACTTATTTTCGTGCTTGGGGCTTCCCACTGCCAGCCCAAGCAATTAAGTTTAACATCTTGTAATGTTTTTGCCTTCCTGCTGATTGTCAAAGATTTATCTGGCATTTGTAGTGGATATTCTGCCTTTTCAATGATAAATTGTGCTATATCTTCAGCGGAGTTATAGTTGCGTGATTCGACAATCACTGCCTTTACCCAATAAATGCCGGCATTTGTTGGTCTTTTAGTTGAATAATGACCATCCCGACTAGTAGAATATGAATAAGTTATTTGGGCATTCTCCATCTTCCCTTCAACTGTTGGACTTGGTGCATTTTCGCCATAAATCCAGTCTGGCATTGAAACTCTAAAATCGTTTCTTTCTGCCTTTTTAATGGTATATTGTAAACAAATAGTTCCAGAATAATTGCCGGAAAAGGTAATTTCTATTTGCACATCACCTGCATTTATTCTATCTCCATCATAATTTACTGAAAATGTATCAATTGTTTGATTTTGATAGGCTATAGTCAAAGTTTGCATTGTTTTGCTGCCATTGTAAACAAAATCTTTAAGCCCTTCCACTTTCACATCATTTTTGCTAAGTTGCTTTGGACTAATTGTAAAGGCTTGTGTTTTACTTCCAACTGAAAAGCCATCCTTAAATGATATAGTAACCTGTGCTTGAGTTGATGCCAAAATATTATTAGAACACGAAATTGAATAACAATCGGATGGCACAATCATTCCTTTAAAGTAAACCGTTATTTTTGGTATAATTTGCTGGCCAGAATAAGTATAATTTCCTTCAATATGAATTTCACACTGTGATAGATCATAAATTTGCGGTGAATCCCCAAAAACTGCAATTAAATCAGTATCTCCCTGTAAAACAAAATTATCTGAAATGGTTTCATCTCCACATTGCCATCCTTGAAAATCGTTATCATCAAGCTTTATCAACTGAATTAGGTCATTATACTTGCCATATTTGACGCTGTAAATTTGATTTTTAACTATGTACCTATAAACAAAATTGCCTTCGTAAATTGCAACAAGAGAGCTTTCTTTGTTAAGAACATAAGTTTGTCCTGCATAGTAAACTATATTTCCGTCAAGATAAGTAATTATATTTTGTTTTGCCGTGTCAATTGTTGATAAATAAATTCCCACTCCTTCGGGATAATATTGCGTTCTAATATTTCCATTGTAATAGGTTGTTAATTTTATTTTTAATTTGACTTCAACGTCAAATTCCATGTCACCATTAAGATTGATTGTGTCTCCAGAATAATAAACTGATTCACTCTTTCTTTCAACATACTTTACATACTGATTTTCAGATAGTTGATATTCATATCCTTCACTGCCAAATTCAAATTCAGTGTTAGAAACATCTTTTTCATAGATTTTTCCTTTTATATTAAATTTTAAGTGATAATTTTCAGGCTTAATTCTGAGATTATTGTTGTCAAATATTAGTAAATATCCAGATTTTAAACTTATTTTGTCAATATCATCTTTTGTGAAAGCACCTAACAAACTTATATTTCTTTCCTCTGAGAAATCATCAAAAGTAAGAGAAAAATTGTTTACTTTATTTATAAGCGTTAACTTTGAAATGTCTTTTATATTCACACTGGTGTCCTGCATGTTATTGAAAAAGCAATCTTCCATCGTTAAATTTTTATGTGCCTCTACAGCAGCAAAAGACCTTGAATTTTTGCAGTTATCAAACACGCAATGGTGAATTTCTACATTATTCATTCCGTATATAGCACCTGCTAAACTTTTCGTCCTTAAGTTTTGAAAGGTTACATACTCTGCGACAAACGTGCCAGAAGAAACATAGATAACCGGATTGCCATTTTCAACCAACCTTCCATCGATTATAATTCTGGCATCTTCATTACCAATAATTGAAAAGTTGTCGAGCATTTGAATAAATGAATTGCTGACAGTTAAAACAATATCTGTTTTAACAGAAGGCTCCACAGTAATTGTAAGATCTTTATAAAGTTGTTTATTGCCTTCTATAGCACAATCAGCAAGAAGATATATGGTCTGACCTGTTGTCGCATTTTTTATTGCATCATTGAGATCGGAATATGGTTGACTTTCAAGTTTGCAAACATTTTCACTTTCTTGTGTAATAATGGACTGCTCTTCACTTTCTGCACTTGCATTGAAAAATCTATTTATAGCAACCACTTTGTATATTGGAGATGAATAATAATAAGTTTTGTCGACAAAATTTGAAGAATAAGTAAACCCGGCAACTTTCCATTCGGTATTTTGCGTTTTAGACCACACTTGATATCCAAGATGATTTGCATTTTTCTCGCATGAAATAAAAATTGTTCTTTCACTTCCACTTTGAGTTATTTTAGTGATTTTAGGCTTTGCGTTGTCATATTTTCTTTCGCTTTCTGGAACATTTTGATTTTTTTGCATAAAATCATACTGCAAAGTATCCGCATACCAATATGGCGCATTTGTTTTTGAAATTTTGCCATCTCTTTCCGCTTGCAACATCAACTGTTTAAATTCTTCTGTGGAATTGTTATAGGTAAATCTATTGTCTAAATCCGTATAATATGCAGTGCTCCAATAAAATCCCCACCTTTCAAAATAATATGAAAGGTCAACTTTCGTTGCGAGTGAAGAATAATAGACCATTCTTTCCAAATTTGACAATGATACAAGATTTTCACTCTGATATAAGTTGTTTAATCTTCCCCAATATCCAGGAAATGCACACTCTAGATCCCACCAAATGAGATAGTTGTGATCTGCCTTAATCGTTGAACCCGAGCCGCTTGTATAGTCATTTGTATACATGATCTTTCCATCATGATACGCTTCATATTTAAGAGTGTAGTCACTTGCGATGTTGCTTAATGTTTTGTCAAAGGGGGCATATTGCTCATAGCTAAGGGGTAATGAATTTTGCTGTGACATCCCAAGTATTTTGAAATAGGCAAAGGCAGCCGTGAAATTGTTTGTTGTTTCATCAATTCTTCGATTATCAATATCAATCATATGCCCAAGTTCATGCCCAACACCAAAAATTAAATGTTCTGACAGCCCATATTTTGAGTTTTTAAAATTTTTAAAATTTGCAAACCAATAATGTTCATCATAAAAACCAATGTGATAAGAATAAGTGTAAGCACCTGAGTTGGCATAAGAGGTCATATATCTAAAATTTACCACTATATGTTTATTCATCTCGTTTTCGGCAATGCCATTAAATTTAAAAACTTCGTTCATATAATTTCCCCAAAGTTGCATATTTTCACTTGGAGAAATTTCATTGTTTTCAATATATACCTTATAAAGTGATTCCGCAGTTGTTGTAATTAATGCGTGATCAGTTACCAGTTCTGCCATATCAAGCATTGTTTGAGACTGTCGATAATGCTTATAATATTCAGACAGCGAACTTAAAAACTGCTTGTCATCTTCACCCTTTCTGTAAATTGGATAATAACCGCCGCCTTCAATATAAACACTAACATCTCCCTGCTGATCTTCTGTATAAGGATTAGAAATGTAAATTGCTCCACCTTTTCGCTCGTCTTTTGCAATATGGCTGTTTGAGGCAACAATATCATCATAATCAAATTCGTTCATGCCCAGATTTAGAGACTTCGTTCTTTGCCATGCTGTATAATATCCATGATTTTGAGTAAATACAATTTTTGGCAGATTATAATTTTGTTCAGCATCGACAAAGACCCTTATTTTCTGTCCTGTCAAGCCATAAATACCTGTCAAATTAAATACACTGGTCGAGACATTAAATCTTAAAGTGTAATTAGAATAATTAGCTATATCTCCAACCTGTGCGATTTTGTGATCATCATTAAAGGATGTTGAAAATTCCCTTTGGTAAGTATATTTTACATTGCCTTTTAAAACTTCATTTGCTCTTTCAAAAATTTTTTTATCTATTTTCCCCTGTTCATAAAGTGTTGTAATTTTTTCAATTGTTTTAAAGTCATCCTTTAGGCTTGTTTGCGTGTAATTTTCAAATATGTCATCTGCCGACAGCATATCTTCATTTTGCCCACCTGCGTCACTTATGCTTGCTTCTATTGTGCTTGCATACACAGGTTGAATTTGCAAATAATGGCAAAAAAATATTACCATTGCCATAAGTAATAGCAACGCTGAAATATAAAATAAAAATTTTGATTTTTTATTTACCATATAATTATTATATCAAATTCTCATTATTAAATCAAACAATTAATTAGATCACATTTTTTGTTTGTCTTCTCATTCATTGCTGTTCTAATTGTCTTCATTATTAAAAAAGTGTTTTATAATTTTCTTAACGAATATTTGGAATTATTGGTCGTTTATGATATACTAAATTTTAGGAGTTTAAATGAGAATAATAGAAATCGAGACAGCAGATAAAGTGGCTTTATACGGCTGCCTATATGGAGAAAAATTTAAAAATACTTGTGTGATAATAACAAATGGAACTTGTGGCAATATCTTTGAAAATAAATTTCTAAGGATTGTAGGTGAAAAGTTAGAAAAAAGCAGAATATCATTTGTGTATGCACATAATAGAGGTGCTTTCCACAGAATAGACACAATTGCTGCAGACAAAAAACCTATCGGAAACACCTATGACCTTTTTGATAAATGTCTGCTAGATTTACAAGCTTATGTTGATTGGGCAAAGGCACAAGGATACAAACATATAATTCTGGGTGGACATTCATATGGGACTAATAAGGTGGTATATTATTTATCTAATCATCAAGATGAAAAAATTGATAAATATATCTTAATTTCTCCGACAGACATGGGCAGATTTAAGGACCACGAAAAAGAAAGTGTGTTACAACTCATGCCATTAGCTTTAGAATATAAAAATGCAAACAAACTTGATGATTTACTGCCCTATCCCTTCGACAATTATAATCTATATACAACAGAAGCATTCTTGGATTTTGTAAATAATATGCATTCAAGAAATCTTCCTATTTATTCACAAAATGGAAATTGGGATCAATTAAAGCAGATTAATCAGATTGGACTTTTTGTAATGGGAGAGAAAGACGGTTTTGCATTTAATAATGCCGATTATCATCTTCAAACAATCAATCAAAACAGCAAAAATAAAAATAATACAATAAAAGTGATTAAAGGCTGTGGGCATACCTTTTTTGGAAAAGAAGAAGAACTAGCAAATGAAATACTATCTTTCGTAAAAAGTTTCTAGCCTTAAGTTAAGAAGATAAAAAAATTAGGAGTGGAAGAATGGAAACTTTATATCTATCTGCAAAAAAATTTTTAGAAAACTTTTCACTTGATTTTGTTAAAATCAAAAACGAACTCGAAAATATTATGAAAAATGATTTTTCATTGCTTGGTATAAATAAAAATATGAGTATTTCATTTGATGAAAGCAAGTTATTTGGTAAATCTGGAAGTGTCTCAAAAACAAATATCTCTTTTAATAAAACTAGAATTGAAATGATAATGACCTTGAAAATAGACGACACTGATAAAAATCACATCAAAAAAATTGAAAATTTTTATTCTAATTACGATGAAAAATCCCAGCACTCTGTCTTTGAAGAAAATCTATATAATTTTATAAAAAAATACAAGGAAATAGGTGCTGAATGGGCTTTTGAATGTATGGGCAGTTACAAAAGATTAAAATATGAAATGCTTGACGTCATATTGCATGAAACTGAACATATTTATCAAGATGAATTCAAAAGTTATTTGCTCGCAAATCAATTTCCAGAAGATCTAAGAAGCAAGGTTTTGATTTTTACAATTTTATTCAACACGATTTTTGAAAAATTGCAAAAAAGCGACATGATTTTAAATTATAAACGAGAAAATCACATATTCCCAATAGAATTTGATGCCAGATATGAAACTTTAAAACAATTAAGCGAAATAAAGGATCTTTATTTTAAAGAAGATAAGGATTTTTCCAAACATTTGATTAAAAGTAATATAATTCCAAAAGATTTTAACGCACAAGAAACATCGAAGCAAATTTTCGAGGATTATGAACAAATTTACGGGCTATATAAGCAAAATTTTGGAGAAGAATCTGAAGAAGTGAATAATTTTCTTGAGAAAAATAAGCCCTTGATTATTTTTGAGTTTAATCGTAGATATAATGAAATGATAAATATTTCTTTAAAAGAAAAAAACAAATATACATAATTTTTTATGTAAGGAAAACGCTTGGGAGGCAAAATGTTAGAGGTAGGTATAAACACTAATAATGAGTGCGGAAAAGATGCAAGAGAAATTTTGACAAACATTAAAGATGCAGGTTTTAAAAATGTCATGGTGGCATTTAAAGTGGGTAAAGCGGAAGAGATACTTAAAATTGCAACAGAACTTGGTTTAAATGTTCCTTTTGTGCATTTATCGGCATCAAACAATTTATGGGCAAAGGGCAAGGAGAACGAATGGTTTATGGCAACCTTAAAAGAACAAATTGAACTTACTGCCAAATATAAAATCCCCGCAGCAGTTTTGCACGCGACACATGGAAGAGCCGAACAACTCGCCCTTCCGCCCTCTGAATTTGGATTAAATTGCTTTTCAGAACTTGTCCAGTTTGCAAAAAATCTCAATGTGAGACTTGCACTTGAAAATTTGGACAAGCCTTCAATTAAACATTTTAAATATGTTATGGAAAATATAAAGGATAAAAACTTGGGGTTTTGCTATGATGCAGGACACCATCAATTATACCTACCAAATGTGGATTTATTAAAAAAATATGGCGACAGAATTATTGCAATTCATATGCACGACAACCTAATGGATTGGGAAGAAGGTTATGATTGGACACGTGATTTACATATGCTTCCATTTGACGGAAAAATTGATTATAACAAAGTCATCAAAAAACTTGCCGCCACCAATTACAAAAATGTAATAATGCTTGAAGTGCATAAAAATAGCGGCTCAGACCAAATTTACGACGAAATGTCAAATTTGGAATTTTTAAAAGAAGCAAAGAAAAGAGGAGAAAAACTTGCAGATATGCTTGAAAATGCAAGGAGCAAAAAAACATTAAACATTTTTCACTATACGACATAATTTTAAAATTTAGATTTTATTAACAAAAAAGGATAGCCTAGCTACCCTTTTTTGTTTGTAATTTGCAACACATAGTCTCACATAATGCTTTATGATCTACGGAGCTTTTTTCTCCTTGCTCGTCCTATTAGCACTATTGCAAGTGTTATTAGCATAATTGCAGCTCCTGCCGATACTCCTATTATTATGAATAACATTATATTTGTTGTCTCCTCAGCTACTACTATTATACCTTGATCTAGCTCTACTTCCGCACTCTTATTTAATTCCTTTATGTCTGTCCCTACAAGGTATATAGTTATATCGTCTGACCGCAATTCATCTGTTAATTTCATGTATAGCTTGTATCCGCTTATCTCTTGTTCCGAGCATTCTTCGCCGTCTATAACAAATCTATATCGGTATATATACATTATCCCTTCTATATCGTTTGCTTTTTCTCCAAGTATTTCTTCTATCGCTTTTTTGTCTGTTACTTGTTCAACTACTAATTCTATTCCTTTAGCAAATCCTTCTTCTCTTCTTACTACAAACTCTTCGTATGCATCGCTTGATAGCTCTTTGGATCGCACATATACTTCTCTAACATTTTCGAGTATTGCAAAGTTTTTATTATTGCTCTTTAACGTAATTTCGTAAGTGCCTGATATGCCTAGCCCTTCTACTGAAGCACCGCCGTAGGTATATTCCTTAAGTATCGTTGGTTTATGTGCTTCGAATTTATCTTTATCTTCGTCTGCTACGCTTAATTGAGGTTCTTCTTCCGTTTCCCCTTCTACATACTCATTTCTCATCTCTACGTTGAGCACAATGCTTTGTATGTTTACTTCGAGGTCTTTTTCTATTCCGACTACTGTTGTCTTTATCTTTATACTGTCACCCACTTCAAGTTCTCTTTCAGCCAACAGTTTTTCTGAGTTTACATAGATATCATAAAGACTAGCATCTAACATTTCTTCTCTATTGTTGTTATATTTTACTTTTACTTGCATGCCATCTTTTATGGCAGGAGAAAGTTTATCGTAGGCTTTGTATGTCGCATTAATTCCTGTAACTTCTAAGATGCTTACAATCTTTTCAACATCTGTAAAAATCACCTTGCTACCTGTCTTTTCCTTGTAGTTTCTTGTGTCGGTTGGCTTGAATTTCCAGCGAATAGTATTATTGCCACTTTCTAATGTTATTTCCTCTATCTCGTCACCCTCTTCATCAACTAATACTAGCTCTCCTTCTATCTCTTCAGCACCTTGCCAATCCACTACTAATTTGTGAGTGCGAACATCTGCTACTGTATCTATTGTTACGATTTTCTCGCCCGATACATAATATTCAGGATCGTTTTCTATCTTAACTCCTACCTCTACTTGTTTTGCCTCTATTGTAAATTCAACAATCCTTTCGCCGGTGAAATTTTCTTTTCCTTGTATTTTCAATTGAGCCTGGCCCGCTTGAAGATTGTTTGTATAGATTAATTCATAATCTTCTCCAAAGTCTAATTCACGGCCATCATGCCACTTCAACGCTACTTGGAAAGTTATATTTTCCCCTGTGTAGGTTTCTTTTAACTCGGCAAAATCACTGCTCCCATTAAGATATAAATCTAAATCTTCTATATCTTTTCTGGTTATCTCGTAACTTATACTCGTCTCACCACCTAGGTTTGTTCCTATTCCAGTTATTACTAACTCTTTTCTTCCAACATTTACACAGTCTTCGTCATAGTCTACTGTGTAATCTTTACCTAACTCAAGTGTATACTGTTTACCTTCTAAGTCTATACTTATTTGCGGTTTTATATCATTGCCCGTATAGGTTATCTGTATACCCTCTTTGCCATAAATTTGCTCGCCTATTGTCAAGATCCAGTTTAATTCAGAGGCATCTAACTTTGTTATGTTAAAGGTTACACTTACTTTTCCTTTATAGTTACCATGCCCCTCTATCTCTATTGTAGCCAACCCTGAATCTCTATTATTTAAGTATTTCAAAGTATAATCTTTGCTGTCTTCTACTGTGCCTTGCTGTAAGGTGTAGCCATTGTAGGTTAACTCTATTTCGTCATCTCTTGTATGGTTCTCACCATTGAATTCAACTTCTGATAAAGTCGTTAGCCCGTCTTTTAACATGCTTGAATCCAATGTCTTTGCTTCAATATCGAAATATTTAGTAACTGTTCCTTTGAAATTGCCCTTACCTTCTATCTCTATTGTGGCTTGACCTACATTTGTATGATCACTATATCTTACTACATAATCTTTGCCTTCGCCTTGCTCCAATTCTTCACCCAAATACATTAAGTGAACAGGAGGTTTTATCTCGCTTCTCGTATATGTAGTGTCAATTTCTTCTACATTTATTGTTACTTCCGCTTGACTTATATCTTTTTGCTCGATTGTGTATTCTATTGTGGCATTGCCTTTGTAGTTGCCTGTTCCTTTTATCTCTAAAACTATTGTTCCAACACTGATAAAGTCATCACAAACACCCTCGCCTCTCTTGTAAGTAACCGTATAATCTGCATTTATTTTCAGTTCGTTACTATTATACTCTAAACTAGGGTCTACTTGATGTTGTTGTTTATCATAAACAATACCAGTTATTTCTCCCTTCGTCACATCACTGTCTGCTATGTCCTTTTGAGTTATACTAAATGTAAATTCTGCTTCACCTTCGTAGTTTTTTGTAAAGGTTATCTTTATCTTCGCTTCATTAGTTACTTCTTTGTTCGCAGAGTAGTCTACTGTATACCATTCACTGGATAACGTATTATCCCCTGGCTTAACCTTTATCTCTACGTTTGGTGTTATATCTGAGCCTGTGTAAGTCGTAGTGAAAGTTTCCCCTTGTCCGCCAATATCGATGCTGAAAATTGAAGCAAAGTTATCGTGGTCTATTTCTTTCGTAGTTATTTCAAAGGTTATAGTTGCTTCTCCTGTGTAATTTGTGCTCCCTTTTGCTTCTACTGTTATGTTTCCTGTTCCTACATCTGTATTGTCCGAATAAGTAATCGTGAACTCTGTATTGCCTTCATTTAATTCCTTTATCTCCCCATTGTAACTTAATGTTACCGATGGTTTGATTTCTTCACCAGTGTATATTACTTGTTGTTGTGTGCTAAGCAATTCTTCACTTAATTGTTTTGGAACTATATTAAATGTCGCTGATATGCTTCCTGTATAGTTACCGCTAAAGGTTATTGTGTAACCTTTTCCATTTCCTACATCGCGCCTATTTGACATGCCATAATCTATTGAGAATTCTTTTTTGTCTAGTTTGTGTTCATGAGCAGTTACCGTTATACTTGGCTCAATATCGACATCTTTTGCCTGATATACCACATCATCAAGCAATATCTCAACATCGTCCTCTTTTAATTCCAGCTGCCTGATTTCATATGTTACTGTCCTGCTACCAGCTTTAAAGTTTTTATTTTTACTTGTTATAGTATAAGTTATTATCTTGGCTGAAGTATAATCTCCGTCAGCATTGTCTGTAACTTCATAGTCATCAAGGCTTACTTTAACTTCATTAAAGCTTAACTCTGGAATTATCTTATGTGCTGCTGCGTCATATGTTATCCCATTGTTGTAGGTTTCTTCGTTAACTATGATTACATCATTTATGTCGGCTTGCTTAATAGCAAAGCTATGCACAAGCTCGCCTGTATAGTTTCCTTTGCCGGTTATGGTTATTTTACCACCGTCTTCTACTGTTATATTGTTTCCAAATGAATAATCATAATCTGTGTCAGCTTGTAATGTTAATATCCTGTTAGCCGAATATTTAACGGTAAAATCTGGTTCAAGTTTTTTGCCGGTGTATATCTGTTCTTCCATTTCTACAGTTATACCAGATTCTGTTAAGTTTTTAGGAACAATCTTAAAGGTTACTTGCTTCGTTCCAGTATAATTCCCTGTAAAGGTTACTGTGCCCTTGGCTCCAGCTATTACTTCGTTGCCCGAGCCTCTTGCTACATCTACATTTGTGTCAGGTTTCCACTCTACATTGTAATCTACCGTGCTTGTCAATTCCTTATTTAGGTCAGTATCTTTTACTTTTAAAGTTGGAGTTATCGCATCACCAGTGTAGGTCTGCTCTTCTATATCCTCAATTTCTATATCTTCTACTCCGCGAGGAGTTATAGTAAAGCTTAATTCAATCTCGCCTGAATAATTGCCTGTTCCAGTTATGGTAATCTTGTAAACTTCCTTTCTAACATTTATGCGTTCCTCATCGTTATAGCTTGTAATTGTGAAGTCGGTCCCCAGTTCCAAATTATCTTTGTTAAAGACAAGCACTCCTACAAAGTCAGAATCCTCTAATTCTATTGTCTTACCTTCATATACTCTAGAAATATCTTTCTGCTTAAATTTGTCTTCTAATATCTTTTGGGTTATCTCAAATGTTAGCTGACAATCGCCACTAAAGTTTCCTTTACCGAATACATTAACATGATATGTTCCGACATTTTTACGCTCATTTTCTGCGTATTCAAATCTGTCTATTTCATCCTTTGTTAATGGCAAATCATTATACGTCAAAGCGGCGTAAATATCTTCTAGGTTTACCTCTCTATCCACATCTGAACCATCAAACTCTAAGCTAGGGAGCGTGGATTTTTTCACTTCTCCATCCGATAATGGACGAGGAGTTATTGTAAATATTTTAGAGAAAGTGCCAGCATTGTAGTTTTTATCTAGTGAAGTTACTTCTACCGTTATTGTGCAGACATTGGTAAAT
>CANQBU010000027.1 GCA_947589615.1 uncultured Clostridia bacterium
TTTGCCTCAAAAACAGCCCAAAATCGGGCTGTTTTTACGTTGCACCCAAATTGCACCCAAAATATTTTCGGCATAAACCGTGAGGTTCATTACGCCAAAATAGCAGAAACATATTTGTAATAATCTGTGCCTAATATCGGTATTCGGCACAATATCATACAGACATATTCTGTGAGAACAGAGATATGTCTTCCCCCATAGCGTTGCTTGTTCGGCAACGCTATAATTATATTAAAAAGGAGAAAATAAGATTATGAAATATCAAGAATGGCTTGAAGAGTGGCTTGAAAATTATATAAAACCCGCAAGCAAAGCGCGCACTTATTTACGGTATCGGGAGATCGCTGAAAAGCATTTGCGGACAGGTTTGGGAGATTATGAGATCGAAGAGATCACGCAGCCGATTTTGCAGAAATACATTTCGGGATTGAGTATCAACGGAAATCTGAAAAACGGAAAGCCGCTCTCTTCCAATTCCGTCAGTTCTATCATCAGCGTCATCCAACGCTCTTTTAAGATGGCTGCCCTCTTGGGATATGTTCCTCAAAACTGCGCCAAGATGATTGTTCGTCCCCGCAAGGACGAGAAAGAAATTACATGCTTCACGATTGCCGAGCAAAAGAAGATCGAACAGCGGGTTATGCAGACAAAGAAAGATAAGATGTTCGGCGTGATTATCTGCCTTTATACAGGACTTCGGATCGGAGAGCTATTGGCACTCACTTGGGAAGATATCGATCTTTCCCGCGGGATCATTATGGTCACAAAATCTTGCCACGACGGGAACGATTTGAACGGAACATTTTGCAAGGTGATTGAGCCGCCAAAGACAAGCTCTTCCAAACGCATCATCCCCATCCCGAAACAGATTCTTCCTCTGCTTCGTAATATGAAGAAAAACAGCAAGAGCAGCACCGTCATCTCAAATAACGGGAAAGCGATTTCCGTGCGCTCCTATCAACGAAGTTTCGAGCTGTTTTTGAAGAGGTTGGAGATCCCGCATAAGGGATTTCACGCTCTGCGACACACGTTTGCGACGCGCGCCTTGGAGTGCGGAATGGACGTGAAAACGCTCTCGGAGATCTTGGGGCATAAATCGCCCGTCATCACATTGAACCGCTATGCCCACTCGCTGTTAGAGCATAAGAGGGAAATGATGAACAAGGTGGGCAAGCTGTTTTGATATAAAAACAAGGCATTGGACACAAAAATCCAATGCCTATTTTTGTCATCTATGAGAATAATCGATGAACATTTTTTCTGGCTTGTTCATCGATGAAATCGCAAAAGGAAAATTTTTCCTGCAAAATTCGACTTTTTTCGATTTTTCTCTTGACATTCACTTCGATTCAATGTAGAATAAGAGAAAAGAAGTACACTAATTATTCTCATAGGTGATCACTTTGTATCGGTAAAAATTCATCTATCAATTGGCGACTTAATTTTTTTTGGCTTTGACTATTAAACGAGCGTTTAATTCAGAGGATAAATAATGGCAAAACGGAATATGCCGTTTAATGAAAAGCGTGAAGAAATTATTAAAGCTGCGTACAAGCTCTTTATTCGGAAAGGGCTTGAAAAGACAAGCATACGGAACATAGCAAACTATGCAGGAATAAATGTCAACTCCATTTATTATCATTTTAAGACAAAGGCGGAAATCGTAATTTGTTGCGTTGAATTTGGCTTAAAACAAGTATCGCATGATTTGTTTGAATTGGCTTTGGCAACAAACTTTTATGATGAGGATTCAATAAAACAATTTACAGAAAAACTTTTTGAGCAGAAGGAAGAATTGTGTTGGTGCTATCAAGTTATTGCTTCGCCAAATTATAATTGGCTCGTCAAAGATATTGTCATTAACGTCAGAGGACAGTATAAGCAATATGCCGACAAGTTCGAAAAAAAGTACGGTGCGGCAACATTGGATGTTAAGACACTGATGGGATTTGCAATGCTTGCAGTAAAAGAATTTATTATTACTGAGGACAGGCACTGCTTACAACAATTTAGAATAATCATCGAAAAGGTGAAAAAATAATTTTTGGAGGTTTTTATGGTAAGCGTAAACATGAAAAATCGCAGGGCAAAGCTCTCTGCGAATCGGAGGTCTGAATTATGAATGGCATCGGTGTAAACTGCGCAACTCATCCGAAAGTTGAAGCCGTCGCAAAGTGTGCAAAATGCGGAAAACCCATTTGTCCCACTTGCTATGACGCTTTCGAATTGCCCAATAACGGAGGTCATGTTTGCGCTGATTGTTACAAAAAAGCAGTAAGAAGTGAAATTTCGGAAATTGATTCGTTGAAGAAAATGACCAAGCGCGAGATTGGCTTCATTATTTTCGGCTTTGTTTTTGGTTTCATCGTCGATATTCTGCTATTTTTTGTAGGATTAAACAGAATTGGAATTGCAGATGTAGAACCGTTATTAAATCTTATGAAAGCGTCGCCAGAGGGGCTGTTTTATCTTATCCCTTTGGTGTACATACCTTTTGCACTTGGTTCTTTGATGACTGTCTTAAAAAGGGTATTCAGAGTCTTTAGGGCTACTAACGATGGCAGTGAAGATTCGTGGATATGGGCTTTGGTTTTTGCTATTATAGCAGGCTGGTTCATGCTTTTGGTTACGCCAATTATAACCATTTATCGTTTTGTCGTAAGAATCAAGGATAAAAATCGACTTAATGTCATTCTCGCAAATGATCAGCAGTTGCTTACGGCTATTGACAATTTCATTGCGGAAACATTAAAGCCTTCGGCGGTTGAACAGGCAGCAGCGGGCGGCGATGTGGAAATTTCACTTGACGCTATTTTGGCATCGAGTGCAGGATCGGATGCCGCGCTTTGTGATAACGGCGAAATTCTGAGAACAATTAGAACGAGATAATTTGGGAGGATGAAAACCATGATTAAAATACCTGATGGAGTTATGAGAGCCGATGACGACGGTGCCGAGCGTAGAAAAAGACTTGCGGAAGCTTTGAAACGTGGAGAACAAATCTCTGTTGCGCCAAGCGGAGAAGTCATGACGCAAGCCGAAAAGAATGCAGACCCCGATGCCGTGTCTATTACTGTTCCGGAAGGGAAACTGGCATAAATTTTAGGGTCAAGAGTAGTAAATTCTTGACCCGGTTTTATTTGGAGAATTTATTATGAGCATTTATTGGTATGAAAACGACAAGGAATTGTTCGCTAATGAAGTGCGAATGATGCAAAAATTTTATCCTTCTTTTAAGCTGATGAAAATGCCTGACGGCAGATTATATTGGCGTGGAAAGGTCAACCCGACGGGGGAAGGCGGCGGCGTTTGGGATCTGATGGTTATTTATGATAATAATCATCCATATACCGATGGAGAAAAAACATATGGCGGCTCAATTGATGTATATCCCGTATCGCCCAATTTGGCGCAATTGCAAAAACAGTTAGATGTCCCCATCCCGCATATCTATTATAATAAATGGAATCGCGAGGAGGCTTATATTTGTACTGTTCGCCCAAATGAATTCAAAGCGGGAGCCAGATCAAGTTCGGCGGCATCGTGCCTCTCGTGGGCTTGCAAATGGATCGTAGTATTCGAGCTTTGGCTCAATGGAGATATTCCGTTCGAAGATTTTGACACAAATAAACACATCTTCTGAATTGGGAGCTAAAATGCAAGTCATCTTTTCTCAACGCGCATTTGTATCTGTACTCGCCGAAACTGCCGAAAAAATACAAACAGAAACGGGAGGAATTTTTCTCGGTTATCGGAACGGGGAAAGTTGGTACATAGTTGAAGCTATAGACCCTGGTCCAAAGTCAACTTTTCAAGTTGCATACTTTGAGTATGATACAAAGTATGTGAATCATCTTTCTTTGAAAATTGCCCGACTGTATAATAAGCCGTTGGAACTGCTTGGTCTTTGGCACCGTCACCCGGGATCATTCGATCAATTTTCGGGAACCGATGATGGTACAAATGCCCAATATGCCTCTTTGAACGCCAACGGCGCGATATCAGCTCTGGTAAATATCGACCCGGAATTTCGGCTTACGGTTTTTCATGTGACCGCTCCCCTTTCATACAGAAGGGTGCCTTACCGCGTGGGAGACGATCTTATCCCCGAACAATTTAGAAAGTTATGTGATACGCAACGTCTTTTGGATTACACAAGCGCAAAGACAAGCTCAATCTGGGGTACAGGTAAGCCCCAAAAACCAAAATACAAATATGATGTTATGCTGAATGAGATTATAAAAAATCTTGATCTCATCGAGATAACGAATAATATCAATGAAGAAACATTGCCCGATTTAACAGATGAAGATATTGCTTTGATTTTGGAACAAACAGAAAAAGATTTAGAGTATTTTGGGGAATGTTATATGGATTTCAAGGTGTCGCTTCAAGAAAAAGTGTTGCAAGCGCAAAATCAAGACAATCCACGGCAAATACTGCAGTTCGCGAGAGTCCCCGGTGATACGGTTTGCATGTTTAAGTTTGCGGAAAGGTTTTACTACTATAAAAGTGGGCTTTTCAAGGGCATTATTGAAGATGCAATTGAATCGATGAAGAAGATTCCAAAAATATTCGGATTTACGCGCCATTTTGTCATTGATAAGGAGTTTGTGGAATGCTGTTTGAAAAAAATCAAAAACAATTAAGAGTCCTTATCCCCACGCAAATCAAAGAGCAGATCTACTTCGGGCCGATCTACGGATACTACAAGAAAGATACGGGGATTTTTAATATCACAGCAACGAAGAATGGGGAAGACATCAGGCTCCTCGGCGAGATCGCTCAACAGCTTCCCGAGGATCACAATCGTCAAAACAAACTCTGGGGCATATGGCAGAGTGGTGACTTGAAGTTCTTTTATCGGGGCGTTGAATATACTGCAGAATACTATAGTTTATACTTAAATATTTTCTCTCGCAATAAAGGAATATTAGAAACGGCGGTGATGCGTGAAAAAAGTGCCGTTATTTTGGGTTGCGGATCGGTCGGCAGCCTTGTCGCATTGGAACTCGCACGGGCGGGGGTAGGGAAATTTCTCTTAGTGGACACAGACATCCTCGAGTATCATAATCTTTGCAGACATCAATGCGGCATCGCCGAAGTGGGAGAATACAAGGTCGATATTGTAAAGCGCCGTATTTTGGATATCAACCCTGCCGCCCAAGTGTATGCGAAAAGGAATATCGTTGAGCATCTTTCGCAGAAAGATTTTGATTTGATATGCGACGGAGAAAATACTATTATTGTAGGTTGTGCCGACAATCGAAAAGCAGATGTTTACTCCAACATGGTGGCGGCGCGGATGGGATGCGCTTTCATATCAATAGGTTTTTGGGAAAGAGCGTTGGCGGGTGAAATTTTTTATTGGTTGCCGAATAGCAATATGCCTTGTTGCGGATGCGCTTTGGGCGGCGGAATGTCGGGAAGAGTAGAAACGAACAATCATCATGTTTACTCTAATCAAGTAGATATAGAGAAGTTGAAGTTTGAACCTGGCATTTCGGTTGATATCAATTTCATTACTTGTATTGGGATAAAACTCTCGCTTGATATTCTTAACAGAAAAAATGAAAGCTACATCCCTCGTCTTTTGAACGATCTAAAACAATATACGGTGGTTTGCAATACTTGTAATCCCGCTATCGGGGGCGATATGGTTGAAATTTTCAGCTATCCGCTTCAAGTGACCACTTCTTTGAAAGTCAATTTCGGAACAAATTGCAAGGAAGACTGTATTTGCCGATATGAAAAATAGAGGTTATTATGACTTTAGAAATTCAAACAAGTTTCCAAAGCGCGCTTCACAGTTGCTTAAGTAAGGCAAATGCGGGGTTCAAAGCAATCCGAGCTGAATTTTCCTCATGGGAAGATCAAAAAGGGAAACTGGCTCAAGAAAAAATCAACGCTGAAAGTTCAAAATACAAAGCTGTTAGTGAAACGGGAAAATCTGTATTGAATATAATGCGGGAAATAGAAATAATTGCGGAAAAGGTTGAGAGCATTTCTCGTAAAAATGAAAATTATCTATGAGCTTTAATGTAAAAGACAACAAATTAATTATTTCTCGGATGATTTCTTATTTGTCAAATGCTAGCAGCGTACAATCTTCCGAGGCATCATCTGCCTATCAAGCAATTAAGCAATTGTATGATGAACAAGGCAAAGAAGAAAAACGACTTTCCGAAGAACAAGACAAAAAGATTTCACAACTCGCTAAACAAGCGGAATTATCGATTAATGCCGATGAAGATTATCTAAATAAAATTATCGAGCTAAACTCAAAACTTTCAAGTGTCGATAAAAAATATGCCAAAAGAGATAGCGCGATAACTTTTGCAGGCATTCCCGAAAAATTGAAAAAGGAAGTTCTTTCCGCCATTGGATATAAGGATCATCCGGATTTACAGGTTGTAAAAAAGCTATATGAGTTTTTTAAGGAAAAATCGTTTAGATATATTTCT
Source organism: uncultured Clostridia bacterium (assembly GCA_947589615.1). Classification (GTDB taxonomy): domain Bacteria; phylum Bacillota; class Clostridia; order Christensenellales; family UBA1242; genus Caccovivens. The sequence continues at coordinate 6,465 of CANQBU010000027.1, forward strand.
AAACCGATTTCACCATTGCTAATTGCCACAAAGAAACGGCTTGGACAATACGATGAACTTTCTTGTTGCGTTATTTTGGCGCAAGAATATTGCAAAGAAAATAAGCAAGCATATATTGATCATAGGGATGAAGAAGTCAAGCGCGTAAAAGAAGAAGCGGCACAACAGGCTTTGAATCTCCGCAAACGCTATGCAATCAAAATCGCAAAAGCCCAACAGGAAAGTCAGTCGGATAACGATTTTCTTGTTGAAGAAAGCCGAAAGACTCTTTCAGAAATGTTTAATGAGGAATTTTTGTCGGCATACACTTCTACAAGAGAAAGGACGAAAAAAAACTTTGAGGAGTTAAATGAACATAATGAATTCCCCGAAGAAATCTATTTGGGGGATTTCGCCTATAACCTTCCCGACAGAATTACAACAAATCCCATCGGGAAAGATTTCCTTGCTAATAATTCAAAGCTCTTTGAAAACGAAGTGCTTTTTTTGCCGTGGACTTTATCGTTGAGCGATTGCCAAAGCTTATTTATAACTCCAAGTTCTACCGCGGATAAAGCCCAAGCGGCTTCCTTTGTTAATCAAATCATCTATGCTTTCATGCGCCAATTGCCGTTTAACGGATTGGAATTGTCCGTTTTCGATCCTGATAAACGCGGAAATAGTATTTTCCCCTTTTTAAGTCTGCCCACTTTGATGCCGGAAATGTTTTCAAAAAAAATTTTCACTTCTTCGGAAGATATCGCTTCGCGGATTGCGGAATTGAATCAATATGTTGATTCGGTTATACAGCAAAAACTTTCCAATAAATATGAAAATATTCTTGAATACAACGCCGCAACACCAGATAACCCGCTACCTATAAAACTTGTGTGCATCTTTGATTTTCCAAAAGCATTTGAACCAAGATCATATGAAAATCTATTAAGCATTATCAGAAATGCAAGTAGATGTGGAATATTTGTAGTATGTTGCTATTCTCCGAGCGAGCAAAAAAACAGCTTCGGCGATTTGACTGCATTGATTCAAGAAATCAAGGGCGCAACAATCGGGCTATTGCAATCAAGAAACATGCTTTATTTAGAGAATTCCCCTTTTGCAATTCTGCCCGTTGAACTACCCCAGCAAGCTATCATCGATGACTATTGTATTAAATATGAGCAGTATTGTAAAAAGAAACTTTCGCAGGGTATTCCTTTTATTTCCATAGTCAAAGAAGGAGATTATTTCACAAAACAATCAGCCGAGGGATTATCACTTCCCGTCGGGAAAGGCGACGGCTCTGCGACACAATTTATAGAATTTGGCAAACGCTCATCCCAACATGCCATTATTACAGGAGCAACCGGCTCGGGCAAATCCACTTTGCTGCACACTTTAATTATGAGTGCGCTTATCAACTATTCACCCGATGAGTTAAATCTCTATCTCATGGATTTTAAGGGCGGAACGGAGTTTAAGATTTACGAGTCTCATAAAGTTCCTCATATTAAACTTTTAGCTTTGGACGCTTTGCAGGAATTCGGCGAAAGCATTTTAATGGAGCTTGTTGAAGAACAAAATCGTCGTAGTCAGCTTTTTAAGGATAACGGTGAATTGACAAGCCTGAAGGCTTATGTCGCCAAAACGGGACAAATCATGCCTCGCATTCTCGTTATCATGGACGAGTTTCAAATTCTCTTTAACGACAGCTCAAATCGAAAAGTCGCTCTACATTGCGCAGAATTGGCAAATAAAATTGTTACGGAAGGGCGCGCATTTGGTATCCATTTGGTTATGGCGACACAAACGTTGCGATCCATCAGGGAAAAAACGGCATTAAGCCACTCTACTATTGAGCAAATGAGAATCCGTATCGGGTTGAAATGCGGTGAGGAAGACGCAAATTATATCTTCGGGGACAATAACGCGCGAGATGCTCTTCAAAAGATGAAGGGAGCTATCGGTACTGCCGTCTATAATGCCGAATACACGGAAGCCAATAATGAAGGATTTCGAGTGGCATATTGTCCCGAAGTCGAGCAAAAAAACCTTCTCACCTCAATTCAGCAGGTTTGTGAGGGGAAATGGGAAACCGACACCAAAGTTTTTGAGGGCAAGCGCATTCCCGATTTCCCCTCCGAGTTGCTCGAAAACTGCAGGAACAGGACTACAGAATTGATATTGGAAATTGGAGAGCCGATAAGAATTGATGACCCCGTCCGGATCGTATTTGGCAAAAAGAAGAACAATAATCTATTGATTGTTGGATCTGATAATGATTTAATGTCGAGACTTACTGACCTTATGGTTCTTGAAGGCTCTATTTCGGAGGGAACGATTTTACATTATGTAGAGGGTAACGCCTTCTTTGATGAACCGATAGATCCTTTCATCGGGCATCTAATGGAAAAAGGCTTCCCCATCGAAGTTGTTTCTTGCCGTAAAGATTTGATATTGATGGTCGAATCGCTTTATGAGGAATTCAAACAACGCAGGAAAAGCGTTTCAAGCACAACCGAGAGACATCTTATTATAATCAACGGTTTGCAATACTTGGATATTCTTTGCGGCATGCTTAAAGGAGATGTAATTAATAGAGATGACTATATTTCCCCGGCACATGAGGCTACAAGCGTAAATGAAGATGATTGGGGAATAGAAGATCTTGAACAGGGCATAAATGATTACGCCGCGGCGATAAAGGAGCTGATAGAAGGTGGTTATGCGTACGGAATACATTTTGTAATTGGCTGCAATGAATATCAAGTGATACGCGAAGTGCTACATTATGGAGCGGGATTATTGAATAAACTGAATAATAGAATAGTGTTCGCAATTAATGATAAAGATAGTGACGATCTCATCAATGGTATTCAAGTTTCGGGCATGAATAATATCACTGCTGTGTACTCTGATGGAATAAAGAAGATATTGCAATTTAAGCCGTATCGTTTGCCCATGATACAATAAAGGAGATTTACAATGAACATTAGCAAAGAAGATTTTCAAACAGGAATGACCGCTCTTGCAAATGCAAGAAAGTGTACGGATGATATGTGTCGCTCGGTCAAACAAGCATTACAAGATGCCGAACGGGAAAACGATTCAAAGAAATTCAAAAAGTGTTGCGAGAAAATTACAACAGTCATGCATGACGTGGAAGAAGTTGGAAAAACAGCTTGGTCAGCGGTGAGTACATTGCAAAAATTATACCGTGTACTTGCCGAGATGGATGAAGAATAAAGGAGAACGACGATGAAAGTTGATGAGACAAGCTTACTTAATCTTAAAAGAAAATTGCACGACAAGGCAACAGAATTTCACGGTGTATTGAGCGGATTTTGGAGTTCCAGCGGTCGGATAGAAAATCAATTAGATGGCGAGACACGGCAATCATTTGTGGATGTGATGAATACCATACGGACAGCAGATGCAAAGCTTGATCAAGATATCGCCGAGATCGATAATCTTATCGAGGAATTACAAGAATTGATTAAAAAATATAATGGCATAAAATTCTAAGGAGGAAAATAAAATGGCAAAAGTGCAAGGTTCACCCGAAGCGTTAAATCAAATGGCAGCGCAGATTAAGCGCGTTATCCAGCAGGAGACACAAGCGGCTCAAGCGTTACAAACCGCATATCGTTCAGCGGGAAGCGAATGGAATGATTCCAAATATCAGCAATTGGGCGGCGTCATTAGTCAAGCGGTTAGTGCAATCAAAGCGCCCATATCAGAGTTAGAAGCCGCGGTCCAAAAGATCAAAAAGATGGAACAGGATTTGCGCGCCTATTTGGATAATTGAGGTGTCGTATGTCGCAAATTAATGTGGACACTACCACCATTCGTAAAATTCAAAGCCAATGGTCACAAGTGCAAGGAGTAGCCAATGATGGCTACTCCAGTTGCATGCGTTCTTTGCAAAATGCCCAAGCCGAAATAGATAATTTCTACGGCTGCATGAGATCAAGACTTTTACGGCTTCAAGGAGAAGCAGATAGGCTTGAACGTGAAGCGAATGCTGAGCAAGAGGATTACGAACGCCAAAAGGAAAGTGGTGGCATACTGCCATATCGCTCTCCCGATGAAAAACGCAAGTTGGCAGATAAGTATCGTCAGCAAGCAAAAGAAATGGAGCAAGCCTTATCAGAACTGCACAGCAAGTACAAGGCTTTTTTATCCTCTAAAGATGAATTCTCCTCTGCGTTCAAAAAGATCGCAAGTAGCGGTTCAGACGATGAACAATTGCAGAAAGTGCTGACAAAATCATTAGAAACGACGGAAGAATATAACAGGACACTCATTTAGGGATTGATTAAATTATGGCTAAAGTTTCTGTTTCTGAAGAAGTTATAGCCTCTATGCTTGAAATAATACAGAAAGCACGTTGCACTTTGGAAAGCGATGTGGTAGAATTGAGAAGAATATATTATCAAGCAGGAGTCGATTGGAACGACAAGAAATATCGTGAATTGGGAGATGTTATCGAGCGCTCTTGTCGCAATATTCTTATCATAGGTTGTGATTTAGGGGAATCAAAAGAAAAACTAAAAAATCTCCAAAAAAATATTATCGAATATATTACTTCGGGAAATGCAAGCAATTCCAATAATGCTGCCATTTACGCCAGAAACATAGTAAGCACTCCGTGGAGTACAATAAGCGGGGAACATAATATTACCGTAGATTTGCAGGCAACAAATCCTAATTTCGCACCGAATACCCCATGGTCGATTAACTGTCAAAGATGTGTTCCCGCTTATGAAATGCGGAGACGAGGTTATGATGTAACAGCTCTTCCGAAGCCCTCCGCGTCCGGGACGAGTGATTTATCCTATCACCCTTTTGCGGTGTGGGAAAATCCTTCGGTCTTAAATACAACGGGAAATGGGCGAAATGACATTGAAAATCAAATGGCGCAATGGGGAAATGGCGCAAGAGCCCAAATAACAGTATTGTGGGATACAGGTGATGGAGGTCATACTTTTATTGCTGAACAAGAAAATGGTAGGACAAGATTTATCGATCCTCAAACAGGGGCAGAAAATGTAAGTTGGTATTTTGATCAAGTTGAACAGGGTGAAACAAGATTCTGCCGAATCGATAATTTGAATACCACAAATAGAATAAATGAGTGTTGTAGAGAGGTATAAAAATGATTGACATAATAAAGGCTTGTGAGCTGGCTTTAGAGTATTACAAAGAAAATACCGATAAAACTGCATTGTCAAAAGTCTACGATCACAAAGATATGTGGATAATTTATGCCCGCTCCGACAAAATTGAATATGGCGGATATGGCATTAGTATAAATAAAAATACTGGTGAAATAAGAATGTTTACCTTACCATCCCAAGAAAACTTTGCTATATTGAAAGATTCGGTACTGGTAGACATCCCAAACATATAACAGATTCAAGATTGATTTCTGTAAAAAGGCGTAATTACGCAATTTTTCCTAATATTTGACATCTGATCCTCTGTGCGGTATAATGGCATAGAGGATTTTTTATGCGCAGAGGGTATCGGATATTGTCGGTCGAGGCGGCGGACATATATAAAAACGAACAGGAAAACGGCGCGGTC
>CANQBU010000028.1 GCA_947589615.1 uncultured Clostridia bacterium
TTCAAACATATCAAATCCCCTTTTTATTATTGATCATCAAAATCACCGAAATCATCAAAGAGATCGAGATTATCAAGTTCTGTATTCTTAGTTGTTTCCTCAAATACTTCTGCCAATTCTTTGTCTTCTTCCGATGTTTTTTCGTCTTCAAGATGCTCATCAAAGTCAAATATACCTTCTGCGAGATCTTTCTCTGTTTCATGAGCAATTGTATTTGGCTGGTCTTGTTCATCTTGGCTTAACTCTGAAAGTGAAATTTCCTTATCACCTTCCGCTAAAATCTTAACATCAAGTCCCAATGCTTGTAATTCCTTAACCAAAACTTTAAATGATTCAGGTATTCCAGGCTCTGCAATTGGCAAGCCTTTAATAATAGACTCATAAGTCCTTAATCTTCCGTTAAGGTCATCGGATTTTACCGTCAACATTTCCTGAAGAATATGGCTTGCACCATATGCCTCAAGAGCCCAAACTTCCATTTCACCAAATCTTTGACCACCAAACAATGATTTACCTCCAAGAGGTTGTTGGGTAATCAAAGCATATGGACCAATTGAACGTGCGTGAATCTTTGAGTCAACCATGTGTTCAAGTTTTAACATATATTTAATTCCGACAGTTGAAAGGTTATCAAATGGTTCACCCGTTCGTCCATCAAATAACTGCATTTTTCCATCAGGTCTAAAGTTGTTTGCAACGAGAAGTTCACGAATATCTTCTGTTGTTGCACCATCAAATGCAGGCGTAGCAACTTTCCAACCTAAAGTTTTTGCAACCAAACCAAGGTGAACTTCCATAACCTGTCCGATATTCATACGAGATGGGATACCTAGAGGGCTTAGGACGATATCGATTGGTTGACCATTTGCCATATAAGGCATATCCGCTTCTGGAAGAACTATTGAAACGACACCTTTGTTACCGTGACGGCCAGACATTTTATCTCCGACAGAAATCTTTCTCTTTTGGGCAACAGTAACTCGAACCATCATATTGACGCCGGCGTCAAGGTCATCTTTGTTTTTCTTTGAGAATACTTGAACATCAACAACTACACCTCCTTTTCCATGTTGAACACGAAGTGAAGTGTCACGAACATCTCTTGCCTTGTCTCCAAAAATAGCACGAAGCAATCTTTCTTCAGGTGTAAGGTCGGTTTCACCTTTTGGTGTAACTTTACCAACCAATATATCATTTGGATGAACTTCTGCACCAATTCTTATAATACCATTCTCGTCAAGGTCTTTTAAAGCATCCTCACCAAGATTTGGTATGTCACGAGTGATAACTTCATCACCTAGTTTAGTTGTTCTACATTTAATTTCATGGTCATAAAGTGTAATTGATGTATAAACATCTTCTTTAACCAATCTTTCGCTTATTAAAATAGCATCTTCGAAGTTTTGACCTTCCCAGTTCATATAGGCAATTCACCTTTTTCGGTTGAATATCCGTCAGTTAAAACATCTCCTTCATTTACCTTTTCGCCTTTTATAACACAAGGTCTCTGGTTAAAGCAAACATCGTCATTTGCTTTTGCAAATTTTATAACAGGATATATGTCAACATCACCGTTTTCAGTCATAACACGTATTTCATCAGCGGAAACATAACTAACTTTTCCAGCCCTCTTTGCAAGAACAACACAGCCGCTATCGTGAGCAGCAACTGCTTCCATACCTGTTCCAACGATTGGAGCCTCAGGACGAATTACAGGAACTGCCTGTCGCTGCATGTTTGCACCCATAAGGGCACGGTTTGCTTCATCTCCGTTTACAAAAGGAATCAATGATGTAGCAACTGAAATAAGCTGTTTTGGAGAAACATCCATGTAATCAACCTTATTTACTGGAACATCGATGTTTGTCGAACCATGTCGGCAAATTATATGACTATTTATAAAATGTCCTTCTTCATCAAGTGGCTCAATTGCCTGAGCGATATAACTGTCATTTTCGACATCTGCCATTTTATAAACTATATCTTTTGTTACAATTCCCCTTTCCTTATCAACCACTCTGTAAGGTGTTTCAAGAAAACCATAGTCATTAACTCTAACATAAGTTGCAAGAGTGTTTAAAAGTCCAATAGACTGACCTTCTGGAGTTTCAATAGGACATATTCTTCCATAGTGGGTATAGTGAATATCACGAATTTCAGGATCTGCCCTCTCCTTTTTAATACCTCCTGGTCCAATAGCAGAAACACGTCTCTTTTGAGTGATACCTGAAAGAGGGTTCTTCTGATCCATAATCTGAGAAAGTTGTGATTGAGAGAAGAAATCTCGAACAGCTTTATTAACTGCTTTAGGATTCATAATTTGAGAAGGTGTTACCTCAACAAATTCTCTTCCTTGCAATGTTTCTTTTACATTCGTTGAAAGTTTTGTCACTCCCGCTCTAAATGCATTGCAAGTAAGTTCGCCGACTGTAGCAACTCTTTTATTTGAAAGATGCTCAATCTTATCAATTCCAGCAAAACCTTCAAGAACATCAAGATAAACAGATATGGTAGCCAAGATATCATCCATTGTGAGAGTGGTGATGATTAAATCTTTGGCATTTTCTTTTATAGTTTTTAAAGCATCTTCTTTATCTGGATGGTCATTTAAAATTTGTCTTAAGACAGGATAATAAACATCTTCAAAAATTCCATATTGTTCTTGCTGGCAATCTAAAACTTCAGACAAATTAACTCGGTTATTTCCTCTCATTAAATGTCTATGACCGTTAAATTGTATCCAAACTTCATTAATTCCCGCATTTTGAACGCGTTTTGCGCTTTCTGGAGTAAATTCTTCTCCTGCTTTTACTAAAAGCTCATCTTCGTAAATAATATCATCGGCATTAATAAGTCCAGGCAATCTTTCCTTTAAAGCAAGTTTTTTATTAACTTTATATCTTCCTACACTTGAAAGATTGTAGTAAGCATCTGTAAAGAATGACGCGTTGATGAACGCTCTTGTGCTTTCAACGGAAGGAACATCTGTTGGCCTTGTTTTTCTTGAAAATTCAAGGAGGGCTTCATCTTGGGTAACTTGTGTTTCCTTCTCAACCACATATTTTATATACCTATTATCACCGAAAAGCCTAACTATTTCGTCGTTTGTAAAACCAAAACATTTAAGGAAGACCCCGAGGCTTATAACATTCTTTCTTTCAAGGACAATTTTTAAATTCTCGTTTGCACCTTGTTTTATTTCAATCCACGGTCCATGAACAGGAATTATCTGCGCTTTTAAAGTAGCATTATTCTCTTTTTCTCTCTGCATATACACACTAGGCGCTCTGACTATTTGATTTATAACTACTCTTTCAATTCCATTAAAGATGAAAGAGCCTTGATCAGTCATCATAGGAATATCACCCATGAATACCTCTTGCTCAACCGCTTGTCCCGTTTCTTCAACGACAAAACGTGCTTTTACCTTTAATGGAGCAGAATAAGTCGCCCCTCTTCTTTTACACTCTTTGATGTCATATTTTGGTTCGCTGAATGGTAAAATTTCGGTTATATACAATTTGGCCTTACCAGAATAATCAGTGAGTGGAAAAAATTCATCAAGAACCCTCTTGATGCCCTTTTCCAAGAAATTTTTGTAAGAATTCTTTTGAATCTCCAAAAGTGGTGGAACACTTATAAGCTCTTGGTGATGACCAAAAGTTTGTCTTACTACCTTTCCTTGCTTTACTTTTCTTACATTGACAGACATAATTTCTCCTTCTTGTCGTGAGAATAAAACACAAAAAAGGACTTTATGGCACAAAAAATCCCATAATAGTCCCCATTATTAAGTTTAACGACTTAAAATTATTTTCACTCTCACAAAAAATCTTAAATATTATATCAAATAATATACATAAATGTCAACACTTTTTTTATATTTTATACAATTTTTTTTATTTTTTAATAACAAACTTTGTCTTATTTTGGTAAAAATGAAGAGTGAAAACTCATAATTGCCACATTTCCACAATAAAAGAATATTATTTGTAGGACTAAAAAAGTTTCAGGCTTCATGCCTGAAACTTTTTACTTCTTATTAAGCCAATCGAGATTATTTTCAAAATATAATGTGCTTAATAAATCACCACTTGTAACCCAAACTCGAACCACAGAATTATCTAGGAATGAATGAATTTGATTATCATCAAGGCTTTGATATTTCGTAGTTTTTATAGCGTCTTTTGCTGATTGACCTTCAGCACAAACTACCTGATAAATATAATATGTGCTAGGTATCTTATCGGAATAATCTTTTGGATCGAGTTTAACCTTTAAAATACCTTTGTAATAATTGCCTTCCGCATCTTTAAATATTTCATTCTTTACCAATGAAGAAGCTTTAAACGATTCTTCTACAATAAACTCTTCTTTGCTATTTAGCGTTATTTCGTTGCTAAAGTTATCCTCGTTGCTATAGTAGTAGAATATTTTGTCCGCTTTTACGCCCCCCATTTGGTGTTGATATACCACATCATATCTTGTTTCACCTTTTTCGCCTTTTACATAATATTTTCGCGTTATAGATGATGGAAGTATATCTGAAATAGAAACATATACACCTTCACTTTTTTCAATTTTGTAATCAGAATATTTTAATTTGTCAACTGAAACATCTTTGGTTTTCCCGCTTTCCGCCGAATCAATAACTCTTTCACATCTATACTCATCGCTGCTCATATCATATTCAAATTTTGAATTTGTTCCATCACTATTTCGCAATTCATAACGGTATTGTCTCGTAGCACTATTATAAAAACTGTCTAGATTGTAAACTCCAGTGTTATCGCTACCCGGATTTCCTGTAGAAGTCCATCCAACAGGAAGTTCCCCGATATCAAATATCTGATATTTATTGCCATACAAATTATTAAAGAGTGTCTTATCTAATTGCTCTGCATACGCCCACGACGACATACCATAGTTGTTTACATTCAATGTTACAGCATGATTCTTGGCTTTTGTTGCAAACGAAGCATAAGGTTTTAACATGCTTTGGTAATTCGCACTGGATTCGCTATGCCCATAGTAATAAACTTCGGTGATACTTGCATTTGCTTGAGTTGTTCCATTTCCAGTAATATTATAATTATAGTTTACAAGATTTTTATCTTTATCTTCTTCTTTCTTAACAGCATAATCATCAATAACTCCTAAAGCACGTGTATCATAAACTTTTGCCGTGATTGAAGAAGTCGTATAGCAATATGAAAGTGTTATTGGTCTACTTGTTGGAGCAGAACCTATTAAGCCTCCCACTCCAGCAGTCGTTTCAAGTCCCGCAACACTACTATCAATGGACAAATCAGCCCAGCAATAACTTTGAGACAAGTTTACTTCAGCGTGAGCATCATAAGATACATTACCAACGATACCGCCAAGACTTGGATTAGTATTATTACCTACTACTGACAATGATGATGATTTAACTGCAATTTCTCTTGCAACCAAACTTGAAGATACGTAACCAACCGCACCTCCCAATATTGTTGAGCCTATAATACTATCAGCCGAAACAATCCCTCTTTCTATTACAGATATTGCATCGGCAGAATTAATTTGACCTACCAAACCGCCAACATTTCTTATTGGATCTTCTTTTTCACTATTTACTACTCTGAAGCTTTGTTCCATTACCGCATCGCTTATATATCCACCACTGAATAAACCTGCAATACCTCCAACAGCAATGGCTGCTCTTGGAATACTGTTAAACATACTTTCAATATTTCCATTGTTTGAAACATAAGCAAAACTCAGTCTTCCACTATGTTCACCAACAATGAGTCCGCCATAATATTTTGCTTTAATTTGTAAATCTTCGCTTACGTCCGCATAGGTTTTTTCAACCTCGCCACCGTTTCCGATTCCACCATAAGCAAGACCCGCCATAGCACCAGAAACTGACGTCAATGTGTTTATATGGCCATTTTTAACAATTCCGCTTCCAATATAGCCTACCAATCCACCCGCGTATGAATAACGTGATTCATTCCCCGAATTTTCTTTATAACCGAATTCAGTATCAGGAGAATATACCGCCCAAATATTAGAATCCGAATAGATGTCTTTTATTTCAAATTTGCTAACCGCTCTTCCAATAATTCCACCAACAAAGTTTAATCCCGAAATCGCAGTAAGATTATTTTGTGAGCCGTTAATATGGATATCATAAATATATCCAAATTTTAATGTTCCAGCCAATGTTCCAACATTCACTGCATTATTAAATTTAACTTCTCTAGGTAAAATTGTTAAATTCTTAACGATACCTTCCCTGCTTGCAGTAGATCCAATTTGACCAAAAAGTCCACCATTCTCCATTTCTTCCATAGCTGCAAGGGAAATAGCCTGAATTTCCATTCCGTTACCTTCAAGAGAACCTGCAAATATTACTTTATAAAGAGATGAATAATTTTCCGCTTCGATATAATTAATATCACTTATAATACGATAAGCACTTGTATTTATGCCATTCGATGCCGTTTCATTTAAAATCTCGCTTTCCATGCTTTGATAATCACTTATTAATCTTGGATTATGCTTTGTGCCTCTGTTTGGTGCAGAAGCATCATCAAGATAAAAATATGTGATATTGCCCGTTCCCCTATCAACTTCAGAGTATGAGAAGTCTCTGATTGACAATGCTTTAACATTTGGAGCAACGAGTTCAAGCCTATTTTTGGCAAATGTAATTTGCTCAGAATTAAATACAGTATTGCTTTGAGAACTACCTTGTTTTACATTCTCATCATCCGTTTTAATGACTACTTTTTGTGTAGTAGGTATGAAATCGACATAGTCTCCATTATTTTGACCTTGTGAATAGAACCATACCGCATTTGTTGAAACAATATCAGTATAAGAAAAATCTTCAAAGTAGTTATCAATTTCCGCAAAATTTTGACTGGTTAATTTCTTGACACCTTCATAATTTACATTATATAAATCTACATTTATATCTTTTTTATCCTTTGTTCCCGATTCAGAAAGATAGAAACAATTTTCAAATTCACCATGAACTTCTTCAATGTAATCATCCCTCACAAATCCCGCTGACGCAGTAGTCTGGTTTCTTAAAATTGACAAAGAGAAACAATTTCTTATAATTGAAGCATTTGCATAACAGAATCCCGACATAGAGCCGCTTGATTTTGAAAGGTCTATATCTGAATAACAATCTTTTACAAGTCCTTCATTTTGATATATGAACCCTGCTCCAGGAAGTGGCGATGTAATGTAACTCTTATCATCTTTGCTATACAAAGAATCATTTGACTGAGCACCTGCTACATAACTTGTAATTATTTGTGCTCTATTAGAATTTGAAATAGCAAAGCCCGCTACATGTTGGTTATATTGAGAATTATTGATTAGAACACCCTCTTTAAAATAGCTTGCGGCAACCTTTTTATTATTGCGCGCAACAACACCAGCCAAGTTAAATGGTACTTTTGCATTTATACTTACGCTGCAATTTGTTATATATCCAAAATTCGCTCCAACAAGTCCTCCGACATAACTGCTTCCACTTAGAGCATTATCCGCCTTTACGGCAATATAATATTCACCTTCAGTAGTTCTTGAAGTGAAAGCGCTGCAATTGGTTATTGTTCCATAATTTTCTGCTGTAACTGAGCCAAAATTAAACGAATCTGAGGTTGTGATAAATTTAACTGTTCTTAATCCATTTAATTCATAAATATCATTAGGTTGTGTCTCCAAATCTTCGCCTTGTTCAGAAGGCAAATAATTAACAATTAAATTCTTTACGATGGAACCTTCCTCAACACTGCTAAATACGCCAATTGTTGAAGAACTCCCCATGTTGTAAACACCTGAGAAATTTATGCTATGACCATTACCGTCAAACGAAGCAAAATTACCTACGATTGGCATAAATTGCTCATGACCATTTTCAGCATCATAAGAATTAGGTAAATTAATGTCATTCAGCAGAATATAATATCCTCCTGCCATCATATTCGTAAAGTCATCATAATCGTAAATTGGAATTGGACTTTCTTCGCTGCTTGTTGAATAAACATTTAAAATAATATTTGTTGATATGCTATCGGAAATGCCACCTGTTTCGCCCACTCCCTTAACATTATATGTTCCGTTTTCAAATACATAATCCACTTTATATTTTATGAAATAGTATTTTTCTTCAGGTAAATGAGTCTTTTTAGGTTGTATTCTCAAGCCATCATAATTTAAATAATAGTTTTCACCAGTATATTTTACTGAACCACTATATCCTATATTTGGAGAAAATGCCTCTAAATCCGCAGCAATTTCCTCGGGAGCCTGTTTGTAACTTGGCTTATTTACAGAAGTTAAGTTTGTATGAACACGCCACCTTCCTTTGGTTTCAAGTTCTCCAATAAATTCCTCTATTTTATTTACAACACTTTGATTATTGCTGTCATATTCGATATAATCATAAATATCTACTTCGAGATCATAATATGAGCCGACTTGAATGTTTATAATTCCGCCACTCATGCCTTTTACTATGTCTGGGTTTTTAATATTATCACTGTTATAATTAAACACAAATTCTTGAATGCATACCTTTGTTCTGCTTTCGGCAGTTCGAATTATTCCACCTTCTGATTGAGAGGCCGTTGTTACAATTTCAAATTGATTTCCGTTGTTAAGGTAGCTTATAGCATTTCCGGTTATAGTTAAATAATATATGCCATTTTCATAACTTATTTGCCCCAATTGGTTGTTTGAAGACACTAATGCTATATTATCTCTGCTAAATCCATAAGAATCAAGTCTTAATTTATACTTCAAACCTCTTGCTACATTATATACACGATAATAATTGTCTTCTGAAATACCTTCCTTACCCTCAATTTCAACGGCAACAAAGTTTTGGATTTTTACGGTTAAGTCTATACTTGCGGTATGAACTACCACTCCATCTTTGTAAATCAACACATTAATTCGTGAGATGCTTAAGTCTGATACATTTTGAGAACTCATATCATAACGGAGATAAATAATTCCATTATATGGATTATAAAGATTTTTATCTCCCTCTTTCTTATTATATGCCTCAACAATTTCGCTTAGTGTTATTCTAAATCCTGTCCCCACCTGTTGACCAGAAACCGCACTGGCATTAAACATATCCCCGTCGTCTTTATATTGCGCATAACGAGCAAGAAGACTAATCTGTGCCGATGCCCTTCCCAATTCATAATTTTGACTATCATTTTCGATAATTATATAATCAAAATCACTATCTTCTGGGTTGATTGTAATTTCAAGCATGCCGCTTTCACCTGGGAATGCATAGTCTGATGAAGCACCCAAACTTTTATTTTCATTTATTTCTCTTAAAGATGTGTAATTGTCAATAACAACTGTCGTCACATTAGTCTTTTCAAAATCGATAGGAATTGTGAGTGTTACAGTCGAATTGCTTCGTGATTGTAAATGTAAATAATATCTTCCATAAATGTTTTTGTTATATCTTTCAATATAAATACGAGAATTTGTGTTGATACTAATAACCATTTTATAAGTAATCTTATATAATCCATTTATAAGATCATCTTTTGTAAGTTCTCCTGTGAGCCTTTTTATCTCAACTTTAAACAAATAATTTTCTTTATCGGTAATTGTATATTCAATATCTGTTATATCACCTTGTAAATTCTCATTCTCAAGCCCCAAAATTTTATAGAAAGGAATACCCTCTTGGGCATCTGTAGACATTATTTCAAGTTCGTCATTGATTGTCTTGCTTGTTTGAATTGGAACGGTATTGTAATTGATATTGTTTAAACTTATAGCACCATATTTATAATCAATCGAAGTTTCGCCTAAAACTTTATTTACATCAACAATATAATCTGCATCACCGTTGCCAATATTAACTTTTAAGATAGGTTCAATATTTAATGCATAGACAATTTCTCTTGTATCATTTGTTCTTCTAAAAGTAATTATCTGGTCAATAACGCTAATGCTAAGTTCAGTTTCATCAACACTTTCCACGCCTTGATTGAGCTCTATTGTTTTTTCTTGATCAATTCCAATCTTGACAGTTACATTGTTATTAGCGGCAAGATTAAATACTACGCCCTTAATACTTGCAACTCCCATTTTATCTACACTAAAGTTTCCGTTCTCTTCTTTTGCATCCGAGAATGTGTAATCAGGTTTTACATAAACAGTATAATTATTGTTACCCCTTAATTCTATAATTGTATTATTAAAAGGAACAGCATTGCCCGCAAGTGATGGATAAATTATAGAATCTTTATCATCGTTATTTTTAATAAGTGACTGAGAATTAAAGTAATTTACAACATATAAATAGAAAATAGCGGAATTTGAATTTGTATTTAGCACGCTTGTTGCCGAAATCTTGGCAAGTCCCGTTCTTTTAAACGTAATCGTTCCTGTTGCATCGATAGATAAAATACTTGGAGTCAGAGATGTAAAAGTCAACTCTCCTTCAACAACAAAAGGATATAAAGATGAAATCATTGTAACCCTATTTAGGGCTTTATCCAATTCTTCCTGCAAAGTGACAATATCATTTGTAAATGATGAAACGGCTTGATAATAATAAGCATAGAATACTTTTTGACTTCCTATACCGTCACTTGAAATTAGTTGATTGTTGAATTTTGGCGAAACTGATAGATCTTTTTGATTCCCAGGTTCAAATACTGCTTGTTTTCTAACTATTTTTTTAGAATTCTCAATACCGACAATTATAAAATTACCATAATAAATATCTTTACTTAAGAATATACGTTAATTTCTGACGTTGTCCCAGTTTTTGATACTAACACGCCCAAACTTGTGTTTGATTCAATTCCAAACCCTAATTTATTTATACGCAGTTCATTTGAATTATCAAAATATTCAGTATTTGTTGCGCTGCTGTAAAGAATAGCCATTGCACTTTCTTCGTTTACTCTTCCATCATCAACAGCTTGAACGGCAAAAGTCTGATAAAGTGAGGCACCATTTTTAACATTTGCTATTAATGCAAGATTTGCCGAAGCACCATTTGCCTGTTGACCACGAACAAACGCTCTCACCGTCATGCCGGTAAAGGATTGTTTCTTATCGCTTGAGTTAATCTCAAATGAGCCAACCGCGCCACTGACATAACCATGTCCCCAAACTTCTCCGCCGACAATAATTCCCTTGCCAACAGAAAAATTACCTTCTCCGAAAGCATCGTAGAGTTTAAATACCGGATGATTTTGTGCTTGATTATATCCTGAAATTATTTTTGAATCTGAAGAACTGTGACCTACAAGTCCTCCAACATAAACAGTCTCTAATGAAATGCTTTTTATAGATAAGTATTGAGTCTTTAATTTTGAATAAACCATATAATTGGTGTATCCGCTGAATTTTAAAGCCGAACTATCAACTTTTTTCAACGTTCCATTATTTTGTCCAATCACACCGCCAATGCATATAGGTCTCTCCGCAATATAAAATACATTTACAAAATCATTCATCATTACGGTTATTTTTGGATTTAAATTTTTATACGAGATTCGCCCCGAATCAGCTCCCACTTCTGTTTTAGTATTCGATGTATCATCCTCAAACAATGTGAAATCTTGAATAATTTCCCCATTATTTTCTCCTACCATACCACCAAAAGCACTTTGTTCTTGAATATAAATATTGGATCTATTTATAGTGACGCCTACATTTATTAATTTCCCGTTATTTTGTCCAGCAACCATACCAATTTGTGCTGTTTCCGGCTCTTCCTCGGAGCCAATCATAAATACACCATTAAACTGAACATATTCAATGAAAGCATCTTGGGCTATGCTCGAAAATACACCGAAAAGCCCATTAATTCCATCACTATTTTCTCCGCGACTTATTATAATATTGCTTAATTGAGCATATTCGTTTGTCCCGATAATGGAG
>CANQBU010000029.1 GCA_947589615.1 uncultured Clostridia bacterium
AAAGGCTGCATAAAAAGGGATTTTCAAGATGGGGAAACTGCACTTCGCAAACTTGATTATAAAAAAGACTATGAAAATCATGGTCTTTTTTTTACATTTCACTTTCCTGAGGATTTATGAGTCTGTCTAAGAATATCGCTTTTTCATCGGTATCTGCCCACAAGCTATCGAATGTGGCAAGGTGTTCTCTTCCCAAGAATTTCCCTATAAACTCTCTGACTTTTCCGACTTCTTCCATTGTTGCAATTCTCAGCGAGAGCATAAGTGCATATTTAGCATTTATATCTGTAGGAATATCTGAAGCGCTGTAATTGTCATACATGATATCTTCGATTGAAATCAATGGGACTTTTGCAAAAGTCAAGAAAGATTTTGCGTTTTGCTTTCCGATCTTGTTTGCAATGAGGCTTTCTCTTATGACACCATTATTATTGTAGATGATATTTGAAAGTTGTTCCCAGCCACGAGGGTCAATAGCATAGTCAGGTTTTTCCTTATCATATTTTGTATAGAAAACCTTTTCATGATGAGCGGCAACAAATGCGGCAACAAGTGGGTGAATCCTTGGTTTTCCGTCAACCTCTTTGCTCCCCCATTCAAGCCAGTCTTTAAGGTCTAATGGCAAAGTGATATGGGCATTAAATCTTCTATACAGAGGTTCAACCATTGGAGAAGCAGCGTCAGATTCTTCAGGGTCATTTCCTGCGGCAATAACTACGCAGTTGTCAGGCAATTTGCCCTGATTTCCGTCGATCGAGCGGTCAAGGACTATGTGATAAACAAGGCTTTGTTCGTATTGACGAACGTTAGTAATTTCATCAATAAAGAGAACATGGTTATGTTTAGGGTCTTTTCCGCAAACTTCTTTTATTCTTGTATACCAAGTAGGTTCAATCCAAGAGCTTTCTCTGGTGTCATCATTGTAAGCAGTTTTCCCGATAACCTCTTCAGGCAAGATACCGTCACGTAGTTGAATCATAACACAGTCAGGGTCAATATCCTTTACACGTCTACTTTTACCAACACCGCTTTTCCCGTGAAGCATAATAGAGAAATTATGGTCAATGTAAAATTTAAGTTGTTCATCAATGGTGAGGTCTTTATCTTCGACAACAACGGTGAATTTGCTTTTTAATTTTGTATCTTCTGGGTCAATGGCATAATTTAAAAATCCGTTGTTTTCATAGTTTTCGTAACCGTTTAAAAATTTTCTTACATTTGAGGAATAGTAATCAGTTTCATCAAATGGAATGCCAGACATTATGCCCATTTCAGGTATTATTTCAACGGCCGTTTTATTTGGAATTCTAGTGTAGTTTCTTGTGGAAAGATCTTCGATAAGATCCTTCGCATTATCTATTCTCCAAACGATTGGCGTTACTTCAAACCAATAGGGTTTTGCTTCAATCTTCTGCCCATCAGAGAAAGTTATAGCCTTATTTCCCTTAGGAGTAAACCTTACAAACTTTCTCATTTTGCCGTCAACGATTCCCAAATACTCGTCACAACAAAGAGGTGTTCCGTTCTTATCGAAAGCATAAGGGAAAGATCTTCCCGTTTTGTTAAGCTTTCCGCCTTGCATAAGTCCGTCAAGCTTGAATGAATCTGAATATACCTTTTGAGGCCAAACAAATTTTTCAAAAGTGATTGTTCTATCTTCCTTTGATTTTTGATCAATTTTATAGAAACCGAAATAATATTTAGGCGACAAAGCACTTCCCTTTAAGCAAATGTGAGGATTGATAATTTTTGAATTAACTTCCCCTTCTTTCCCCTTTTGAGCAAACTTTCGAATTACAAAAGAGGAATTTCCGTTTTTGTCAACTGCAGCCCCGCAAGCAAGTGCAAAATCAGTAGGTTTAACTATATCTGTCCTGCCTCTCTTTTCAAGAGCAAAATCAGTATCGATAAAAATTTGGTCTTTCATTTTTTTGTCAGTAGTGGCATTGGTTACCATCCCTTGTTCATTTGTCTGTGGAATAGAAACCGACAAAGTTGCTGTATATAATTGTTCTTGTATTTCTTTAATATCACTCATAATGTCCTTCCTTTTACACATTATTATAACATAATAATTAGTCTTAGTCAATAATGATTTGCAATTTTGCCTATTTTTTTATTCTCGCTTTTCTGAAAGAAATAAAACCTTGTGCTTTTTAAGTAAAATTAAATCTTTCAAAAAAGGATAACTTATTTGTGAAGTGTTTGTAAATGCGATAAATTATGGATTTTGAACACTTAAAAAATATTTTTATTCGTGGTTTTTAAAATATTTTATTTTCCCTTTATAAGAGGGTAAAAAATGATTTCTTGAAAATAAAAAATAACTGCAGATTTTATTTAAGTTTTTATCTTATTTAACAAAAAATCGGGAATTAGTTCTCCGATTTTTTCGCTATTAATTTATTTTGCTTTTTCTTCTTTTTATAATAATGAAAATTATGACAAGTCCAATCACGATTACACCAACTACTCCGCCGACAATACCGACAATAAGTCCCGTTTTACTACCCTTAGAATTGTCGCTATCACTTGGCGTATCATTTGGGTTTGTTTCTTCATCTCCGCCTTGTTCGGGATCAGTCTGGCTAGGATTCCCTTCCGGATTAGTTTCTCCTTCGTGATTCCCGCCACCCTGCTCGATATTTTCATCAGGTTCAGCAGTCGTGTTAAAGGATTTATCAACGGCAACAATTGCATATTCAGGCTCTTTATCATAGGCGTTTAAATCATCATAGGTTTCGCCATAAGTAAAGCCAATAAGTTTAAAGCCTTCCTGTGTTTTTACATAGATTTCATAGCCAAGGTGAGCCTCCCTATTTGTAGGCTGAGGTAACGTAAGTCTATAGCCGTTTTCTATTGCTTCAACTTCGACTATTTCTGCTTTTTGAGAGGAGTGATAAATTTGCTCGCTTTCGCTTGGCATTTCTCCCTTTTGAGCATACCAAATTTTTGGCTGAATGGAATCGTCAATTTTCTCTTCCTCGATTTTTTGGCTCATGAGAGTTTTAAAAGCGGTGCTTGCATTTTCACTTGTAAAAATCTCATCTCCTTCTAAGCCTGTCAAACTGTATCCCCACTTTTCAAAATAGTAGGATAAGTCAATGCCTATAGCAAGAGAAGATAGGTAGACTTGCTTTTCAGTTGGAGTAAGTCCTTCAATCGTTTCGCCAAAGCGATAAAGATTGTCGAGTTTTCCCCAGTATCCTGGGAAATAACTTTCGATATACCACCATATTAAATAGTTGCTCCTCGACCCTGCATTAAAAAGCGATGACGTAGTAGGATTTAACATTTCGCTAAGAGTGTTTTCATAGAATGAAGGTTCTCTCACCGCTTGCGTGATATATGTTTGGGCATACATCGAAAACATATTGTTTGAGCATTCACTTACTGTTCGCTCAGGCAAGTCAAGCATGTGGCCAATTTCATGTGCGAAGCCCCAGCCCGTATTGGTCATCTGAACGGCATTGTCAAGCCAAGCGGCACTGCCTTCAACAATAAATATTCCTATATGCTCATATCCCGCATAGGCAGCGGCTCCTGGCTCTGGTTGCATAAGCCTAATATTAACATTTATATACTGATTTTTTTCATTATAATATTGCTCCTCTTGAGAAAGGGCAATCCCATCGAAGGCGAGCAACTTTTTAATATAGTCGTCCCATTTTTCAAGGTTATCCTGAGGGGTAACTTGGGTGTTTGCCCGATAATTATGTTGAGCGCGCGAAGCTTCAACAGTAATTATAATATTGTCGCCTTGCATTTCAGTCATATCAATTTTATTCCCAAGTTCGCTGGTATAGGAGTCAAGTTTATCAAGGTAGTCGTTTTCATCTTCATTGATTCTAAAAACTGGGAATTTTTCTCCCCCTTCAATGTAGATTTTAACTCTTCCCTGCTCTTCGGTATATGGGTTTACAATGTAAATTGAGCCGCCTGCAATTACGTTTGCTCCCTGCAAGTCAAATGTAGGATAGATAAATGTATTTTTGCCAAGACCTAATGTCTGCTCGCCGCCAAGCCAAGTGTTATAGCCGATTTGATCCATGAGGTAGCCGTTAAATTGTGAAAATTGAATTTTTGGAAGGGAGGTGTTTGCGTCAGCCTCGACATAGACATTTATCTGCTCGCCGGCTTTACCATAAATTCCAGTAATTTGTCTGTTTGTGCCCATGTATCGCATTTTCAAAGTGGTGCGGCAATAGGTGGCAATATCTCCCCTCTGTAAAATTTGATTTGTAGCATTTGGCTCAGTAGAAAATTCCCGAGCCTCGTCAAAGGATACCTCATTTGACAATATCTTTCTTGCCCTTTCAATCATAGGCTGAAATCCTTTAACATAATTTATATTGCTTTTAAGAAGGTCATCAAGGTCGTTTATTGCACTTTCGCTATTAAACTGCGAAGAAAGTTGTGTCTGTGAATAATTTGCAAAGAGAGCATTTATTCCCTCGATTTCAGGCTGCAAAAAAACAATTTCGCTTGCAGTCTGACGCCAGTTATATGATCCATTCATGGTGAATGTGAGTTTGAGCGTTGTGCAGGTAAACTCCTCAAATGAAAATAGCATTTTGTTTGTCGAAGGCGTGCTTATAATTGATGCCTTTTCTTCATCATCACCATAAATTGTAAGAGTGGCAGGATAGCCGTTTGGCTTATTGAGGTATGTATTTTGCGCCGTCGCATATATGATTGATGAAAGGCGAACGCTTTGTGAAAAGACTATTGTCAGGCTTCCATTGTTTGTATCGGTTCCTGCTTGATATGCCGTGTCCCATCTTCCATCAAAAGCATATTGCAATGTATTGTCTCCCCCTCTATCCGAAGAAGGTGTGAAATACTCACTCGAAATTGCATACATATCCCAATAACTTTGAGTCAATCTATTGTCATTGTCATGTAGTGCCGTCGCTGATGGCTGCGTTTCTGCATTTGAGACTAAATTTCCCGCACCGAGCAGACTAAAAAAGCATAGCGCCAAAACTACTAAAAACATCGAAAATTTTTTTACTTTCATATTCCTCCATTTATAAATATTAATAATTATTTATATAGAATAATATCAATATATATTAATTATTTGAATCGTCATCAGAGCGATTTGCCGCACCGGGATTTATACCCAAATCTTTTATAATTTTGAAGAGGCCGGCAATATACATTTGCTCCTCGAGCCTGTCCTTTGTATCCTCGTAGTAATTTTTGAATTCCTTTTCAAGTCCTAATTCTTTTTTTCTTTCCATCTCTTTTTCAAGATCCTCAAGTTGTTGCTTAATTTCTGATACTATTGACATATTTTTTCTCCTTTTTTATTCTAAATCTATATATGACTTATCGCTATAATCCTCTTGCTTTTCAGACTGAAGTTCATCAGTTTTATTCTTTTCTTTAGCCATTTGAAGCATAATGGCAACAGAAATGCTTTGCTCAATTTCACGTCTGCGAATGGAGTAAACAAAACTATCCTCTTTGCCCAAACTCTTTTCCTCTGCATATTCTTCATCAAGCCTTTTAAGTTCTTCTTTTAACCTTTTTATCTCTTCCGATTGCTCCATTATTTTTTTTATTCTGTCCGACTTTTCCATTTCTTTCTCCTATTCTAAATCTATATATGACTTATCGCTATAATCCTCTTGCTTTTCAGACTGAGGCTTTTCTTTTTCCTCTTGCTTTTCAGGTTGAGGCTTTTCTTTTTCCTCTTGCTTATCATAATATTTTTTTCTTTGCTCTTCCATTAACGCCTCAACAAGCATTCTTTCAAGTTGGGGCTTTAATTGCTCGTAAATTCCTCTTAATTCATCGCCCCTGCCTATTCTTTCCATTGTTTTCATCAGGGATTCCAAATGGTCAAGATCGTGTTGGATTTCTTCTATGCTTTTTTTCTTGCCGTTACTTTCCAAATCGCCATAAGTATTAAAATTCGAAAACATTTCTTTCCTCCTATTCCAAATCTATATATGATTTATTGCTAAATTCATCACTCTGCGGATTCTCTTGACTTTCGTCAACTTCCACATATTCTCCATCAACAAGCAAATGCTCGTCGCCTTTTAATTTAAAATCGTGGATAAGTGCAAAGTTGTTGAGCCTTTCAATAAGTTTGTTTATATTATCAATTTGTCGTGCCGCCCAATCATAGGCAGTTCTGAACTCTATCACTTCTTTTTTAGTAATTAAAAGAATTGTTTTATTATCAAATTTGTAATAAAGTTTGTCACTTGTAACATTAATAAATTTTTGGCTTTTTGCATATTTAAGCACTCTTTCCATGCACTCCTTAGGCATAACTGGAGACGATGCTTTTGTACAATAATGCTTTTCAAGGGTGGTCATTGAATGCCAAGTATGGGAATACATATTTTTCTCCTGTGACAATAGGTTATATAAATAGGAAATTTCGCCTTGTAAATCAAAGTTTGCATTCCCATAAACTGGCACTGTCTCGTGCGGCCTATCTTTAAGAATGTCCTCAATTTCCGCAGCATACTTTGGAGGGATTTTTATTCCTATATCATATCCACTTACAAATTTTGTTGATTTTAATTTTACTAAATAATATGAATTCATGTTTTTAATCCTTTTAATTATTCAAGATCTATGTAAGATTTGTCGGCATAAGGGTCATTTTGAAGTTGTTCTTGAGAGTCAAAAGCAACACCATTTAAACTTATCCCTTTTTGAAGTAAGAAATTGTTTAGCTCTGACATTGCCCCCTCTATTTTTTTGACTTCTGAGGTCATAAGGTTGCGCCTTATTTTAAACTCATTATTTGCCTCTTCGGTGAAATACAAAATGACGCTCTTCCTGTTTTTGTTTAAGATTGAAGCCTTATATATCGCTGCGGGATTGCCGCGCTCGACATTTTCCAAAGTCTTGCCAAAGGAAGGCTCAAACGAGGATTGCTGCAAAGTCTCATAAACAATATCGGCATCGTCTGCGCCCATTGGACTTGGACTGCTTCTATTATATTCCTCTTCAATGAAAGTATCTTTCCACCAATTCATGCCCGAATAATAGGCTTTTTGATTAACAAGAAAAGCATAAAGATTTTCCATTTCAGTTTTTATGTCAAAATCCTCTGACTCGGGACGCCACACTAAATCGTAATCCCTTCCATTTAAGATTTCAAAAATTTTCCTGCTATTTTCTTCGTCAAATTTGCAAGTAATGGGGCGGGTATATTCCTCACCATTTCCCTTTCTAAATTTTAAATCTAAATACACCTCATAGTATGACATAATTTTCTCCTTTCCTATTCAAGGTCGATGTATGATTTGTCTGAATATAAATCGTTTTCGTCTGCAGTGTCGACTTGTTTAGGTTTAACTCTTGAGTGAAAATCGCCCTTTGAATTTATATTATTATTTTGGACAAACTCTTGTAATTTTGATATGGTCTCTTTAAGCTGCATCTCTTTCTCAGCATATAAATTGCGTTTTGAAATAAGCTCTTCTATTTCCCCGCTTGAAATGGTCAATGTAAAATTTTTTCCGTCAATATCTTCCCACTCAGTTTTGTAAACAGGTTCATAGCCTTTTTTCTTTGTAGCATCTTCGTCAATTGAAAGCTCACCTTTTAGAAAATTGTTGCAAATGTATGCCGCATGTAATCTGTCCATTCCTATAGGTGACTTTTTGTTAAATTTATTCTCAATGGCGGTATCTTTCCACCATGGCGAATATTTATAAAATAAACGCTGTTTTTCAAGATATGCTTGCATGCCTTTCATCTCAACTTCATCGTCATGCTCGACCTCTTCACCCATCCATGTAATTAAACAATCCTGCTTGTTTGCAATCAAAGCGAAATCTTTGTAAAATGCGGGATTGACGAAAACTTTTATATTGTAATCCTTATCTGTAGGCTTGTCTTTAAATCTAAATAAATAGTATCCCATAATTTTTCTCCTTTTTATTCAAGGTCAATGTATGACTTATCGTCATAATTTGCCGTCTCTTCCGCTTTTGAGGAAATCTCGGTATTCGACGACGTGTTTTTATTTTTGATAAGATCATCTAATTTTTTTAAAGAGGATTTGATTTGCTCGATTCTATATCCTACCTCGTTTCCCTTTCTTTCAATCACTGACATTTCGCTAGTATTAAACAAAACTTTTACGGTTTTTCCATTGTCATAGATGTCTCTAACGCTATATATTATCACTCTTTTCCCTTTCTTGATATTTTTCGCCGTCATTTTATCATCTATGTCATATTTCCCATATTTTATGCTTTTATATATTTGATCCGCAAAATATCGACACCTGAATTTTTTGCCTAGCCGTGAAATAGCGGTGTCTTTCCACCACTCATGGGAATATTTGTAGTAGTTTTGGTGTTCCATTAAATGAACGCGCATCTTTTCAAATTCAACATTAATATTGAAGTTTTCTTTTCCATTTATCCACTCAACACTATAATCTTCATTTCGCGCTATCTCTTCAAATCCTAAATGATGAGCGGAATCCATGAAAATTTCCACGCTTTCATCTTGGTCTGTAGGGACTTTTTTAAATTTATATTTATAGTAACTCATTTTTCCCTCCTATTCAAGGTCAATGTAGGACTTAAAATCAAAATTTTGTTCATCTTTGGAGTCGTCTTGTGAAGGAGAAATAGGCTCTTCTTCCTCCTCTTCTTGCTCTTTAGCACCCTCACGTTCCATTTCAGTGCTTGAGTGCTCATTGCAGAATTTTGTGTAATCGTCTTCGACTACTTTATAGCCCTCTTTTATAATTAACCTTTTTAGTTTTTTCATTATGGTTTCGGCATGAAAGGCAGACAAGAAGAATTTTTCATGTTCCTTTAAATATTCATTCACATCTTCGCCAGTAAGTTTAAGAGTTTTCTCATTGCCGTTACTATCTTTAATTGGAATGTCATTTATCATTGATACCAGACTTTCATCTATAAGATAGCAAACCCTTTCATAAACTTGCCTTGCCTCTTCTTCTGTCATTTCGGCTTTCATTTGTGATTTATATTTGATTGCCGCTTTGGTGATTTCCCGCCATTTAGTCATGCTATATTTTTTTACCCTTGCAAACTCCCTTCGCATGATGTTTAAGTCCCATTCGTCATCAGCGCTATCTGTCATCTGTAAGGTTTTGTATCTTTCTCCTTGAAGAATTTTCGAAACTTCGCCAAAAAGACGCTTTGAAATGTAACACCTTATGCTCCATTTCTTTCCGCCGACTCTAGTTATATCGATTTGATAACAATCTGTCATTGATTTCTCCTTTTTATTCAAGGTCAATGTAGGACCTATCGGAATAATCGTTATTTTGTTCTACTTCTATATCTTCGTCCTCTTCCTTTTCTTCTTCCTCTACTGTTGTCGAAAGTTTACTAAGCTCTTCTATTACCCTTGTCATTTTTGAGACTTCCAGTTCGGTGTTTTTATAGGCATCGACATATTGCGTCGCGTCCTTTTGTGAAACTTTTATTTTTATATTTTTGCCATCGGGCAAGGTAAGTGGAATTGAAAGAGATCTATCGCCTTGATTTTCTGAAAGTGCCTGTTTGATTATTGAGCAGGCCCACATTGCATAAGCAGGAAGAAGCATCGACTTGTGACTTTTTTTGTATAAAATCTGACCAACTTTGGTCTTGCTCCACCAATCATTTTCAAGCCAGTATTTTTTTGTGCCGACAAAGAATTCTGTCATATATTTTAATCCATTCGATCCTTTGTCTACCTGGTCAATATATAATTTTTTAGAATAGCCAACGTCTTCCTTTGTCAAGATTCTTTCGACTTCTTCCACATATTTCTCACTGATACTAAATCGCCCCACTTTTATAAGCGATTGTGGATGAAATATATCGATACCATAATGCTTTATTATCATTTTACCTCCTACTGCATTGAACTACTTATTAATATCTCGTTACTTTTTATTCAAGGTCTGTATAATTGTCTATGAAGTTGTCATTTTCCTCCGACTTTTTAATACCTAAAAAATCGTCAAATTCGTCATATTGCAAAGGTTTTAATTCGTCGTCTGTAATGTTGTATTTTGCCTTGTCCAATTTGCGACTATTAAAAATTTTTTCAAGCCTAGAATTTATATTGTTAATTTCAATGCACAACTGCCTATAATATGTTGCAACGCCTTTTATTTCCTCTTCTGTATAATCGTTCCATCCGAAGGAAAAATAGCCTCCGTTTCTTTTAAAATATGCCGTCCCCCGCAAAATAAAGTTTCGAAGGTTCTCCACTTTCTCATCGTCGTTGGAATACATTACAAAAGGCAAACTAAATCTCCCCATTTCAGGAAGCCTTTTAAGCTGGCTTTTTCTCCAAGACAACTGTGCTATGTAAATATCAGGTTTTTCCTGGTAGACTTCATCAATGGAGTCATAGCACGTTCTTTCTATTATATCATATAGCTCTGAGCGATTATTGTCTTGCAGCCATTCTTTTGCATCTTTTTTCGAGGCGAAAACCATATTTTCCACTTTTTCAATTCCATAACCAATTTCTTTCAATAAATAAACTTTCTTCATTTTTTCCTCCTATTCAAGGTCTATATAATTGTCTCCGAATAAAAATTCGTCAAATTCGTCATATTGCAAAGGTTTTAATTCGTCGTCTGTAATGTTGTATTTTGCCTTATCTAAGTTGTAACTATTAAAAAATTCTTCAAGTCTATGATTTATATTGTTAATTTCAATGCACAACTGCCTATAATATTTTGCAGCGCCTTTTATTTCCTCTTCTGTATAATCGTTCCGTCCGTCGGAAAAATTGCCTCCTTTTCTTTTAAAATATGCCGTCCCCCGCAATAAAATATTTCGAAGGGCTGCTATGTTATCTTTGCCATAGGAAATCAATCCGAAGGGCATACTATTTCCTTCAAAATCAGGAAGTTCTTTAAGTCGAGCCTTTCTCCAAGACAACTGCTCTATCAAAAATTCAGGTTTTTCCTGGTAGGCTTCATCAGTGGAATCATAACATGTTCCTTCTATTATATCATATTCATTGGAATAATTATTGACTTCCAGCCATTCTTTTGCATCTTTTTTCGAGGCGAAAATCATATCTCCCACCCTGCCAGATCCATATCCAATTTCTTTTAATAAATAAACTGTTCTCATTTTTTCCTCCTATTCAAGATCTAAATAATCTTTGTCTTGATAACTGTCTTTTTCAAGCATTTCAAAGTTAAATGACAGTGGCTCTAGACTTTTATATATATCTGGTATATCCTCTTGTAGTTTCTTCAATAATGTTTCTGAGTAGCCAAACTTTACCATTATTTTTGCAATCTGATTATTTGTATCATTTAGTTTACTGCAGGTTTCTTTTAAAACCTTATTCATTTCCATAAATTCCCTTGCCGTCAACTCAACGGTCATCCACTCGAGATATCGACTGAATCCCAGCATCACCTTCTCATCATCTCCGACTTCTTGTGGATAATTATGCCTATCCTTCAATTCCTTGTTTGCCAGTGTTAGCAAATATCGAAGATCTGAAAGTGTAATATTGTTCGTTGTATATGGAACCGATTTCTCTGGCTTATAAGTAATCGAAACTGGTAATTTGATTTGATTTGTAAGTTTTTCTTTCTCGGCGATTAAAATTTCGAGATGGTCGCGGGGATTATTTTCTTCAAACTCTTTTAAATTTTCAAAAACTCTTCTTTCGATAATAGTCGCTTTGCCATTAAAATATCGCTTGCTGTATTTTTCTGCCTCTTCACGCGTTGAAAATTCAAATCTCTGTCCCG
This sequence comes from uncultured Clostridia bacterium, assembly GCA_947589615.1. GTDB lineage: Bacteria > Bacillota > Clostridia > Christensenellales > UBA1242 > Caccovivens. The sequence continues at coordinate 11,738 of CANQBU010000029.1, forward strand.
CATCGTGGTAAAAACCGTAAACATATTTTATTTTAGATTGTTCATCTTGAAGGTCGTCCATTATTTTCTCCTTTTTGTATTTTTTGTTTTAATAATTTTTCATTTTAAAATCTCTTATTCAAGCAGCATATAATCCCTTTCTTTATAGCGGTCTTTTTCAAGCATTTCAAATTCGTAAAATTGAGGTTCTG
>CANQBU010000030.1 GCA_947589615.1 uncultured Clostridia bacterium
CCAACCTGGTCTGCCCTTGCTCCAAGGATAATTCCAATAAGGTTCTCCCGGCTTTGCACTCTTCCACAAAGCAAAATCCAATGGGTTTTCCTTTTCCTCATCATTTTCTATTCTGTAATTATTTTGAGCATCTTCGGTCGCCCTATTAGAAAGTGCACCATATTTATGAAATTTGTTGACTGAATAATAGATGTCCCCCTTAGATGTTTTATAAGCATATCCTTTTTCAATAAGTTTTGTAACAAAAGAAATTATGTTATCTATATTTTCCGTCGCCTTTAACCAAATAGAAGGCTCGTCAACTTGAAAATACCTCATTTCTTCATCAATTTTCTTTATCATTTCTTGGGCGTAAAGTTGAGAATCCACATTAAGCTCGTTTGCTTTTGCTATTATTTTATCATCAATATCGGTATAATTTCTTGCATAAGTGACTTTATATCCCTCTTTTTCAAGAACTTTTCTTATTATATCATATATCATTGCCTGATAAAGATGACCAATATGGGCATTCCCCGAAACGGTTATTCCACAGGCATACATCTTTACCTCGCCAGGAACAAGTGGGGAAAATTCCTCTTTACGTCTTGTAAGAGTGTTATATAATCTTATCATAAATATTCCTTTTAGTTATCTATATTATTTTATTCAAAAATTTATCTAGGGTTTCTGTCGCGTAATCAATCTCAGGTGATGTTGCGCCTATAAACCTTTCAAGTTCATCTAAGTAGGAGTCAAGTTCATCATTGCCCTTTTGTGTCAGCTCAACGACCCTACACCTTCTGTCTATCTTAGATTTCTTTATAACCAGACAGCCCTCTTTCTCGAGTGCTGATGTCATTATGGCAAAATTTGTCTTTTTTATCCCTAGTTTTTCAATTATCATACTTATTGACAAGTTTTCATAAAGTCTACAAAAGAAGAGTATCTTTACTCTTAGAATACCGCCTTCATGTTTCTGTTTCATTAAATTTTCTAGTAGTGACTCAATTTCTATTAGTTTTTCAACTCTTTTCATCTTTAGATTTTTTCCTCTCTCGCTTAATTGCCATCTATTTATTAGTATATAAAAATTTTTTTTGAATTGCAAGCGTTTTTAGTTGATTTTTAAGGTAATTTGATATTAAAATATAATTATGCAAATTGAAGGACCTATAGAAGAAATTATATTTAGAAATGAACAAAATGGTTACACTGTTTTTATTTTAGATTATAACTCGACAAATGTGATTTGTGTTGGTAAACTCGTTAATGCAAGCATTGGCGAAAATCTGTCGCTCCATGGCGAATATGTCAATAATGCAAAATACGGCTACCAATTTTCTTTCGACTCCTATGAAGTGGTTTTGCCTACTTCTTTAAAAGGTATCGAGAGATATCTTTCTTCGGGACTTATCAAAGGCGTTGGTCCAATTACCGCAAAAAACATTGTTGAACGCTTTAAAGAACAAACTTTTGATATTATTGAAATGAGCCCCACTTCACTTGCCGAAGTTAAAAACATTTCGCTAAAAAAGGCCCTTGATATTGGAGAAAAATTTAAAGAACTTAAAAAACTTCAAAATTCGGTCATGTTTTTACAAAAATATAACATTACAACCAATATGGCTTTAAAAATTTATGAAATTTATGGAAGCAAGACTATCGACATCGTGAAAAATAACCCATATCGGCTTGTTGAAGATGTGACTGGCATAGGCTTCGCAACTGCCGACAAAATTGCAAAATCTCTCGGCATAACAGAAAATAGTGAATATCGTGTCCGTGCCGGGTTAATACATACCCTTAACACGAGCATTGAAAAAACAGGCAACACCTATCTTCCAAAGGTTATGTTATACTCACAGGCCTCCACCCTTCTTGAAATTGATAGCGATCTTAACAAGGACCTATTTGATGCCGCACTCGACAGTCTCTCGCTTGATAAAACGGTAACCCGAATTTGGCACAATGAAGTTGATATTGTTATACCGTCTAAATATTACTTTTACGAAAACGCTGTTGCTCAAAAATTGGCACTTCTCAATAGTTCAGTAAGAAATACCTTTCAAAATGTTGACGATGAAATAAAAAGTTATGAAGAGCGCAATCATATCGAGTTGCATGAAGAACAAAAAAAGGCTATTTCAAACTCTATCAATAGTGGCGTTTCAGTTATTACCGGAGGGCCCGGAACGGGAAAAACGACAATTATCAAGTGCATTATTGAAATCCTAAAACAAAACAAACAAAGATTCTTGCTTCTCGCACCAACTGGACGCGCCTCAAAAAGGCTGGGCGATAGCACAGGTGAAGAGGCAAAAACCATTCACAGAGCCCTCGAAGTCGCTTCCGGCGATTTGGCAAATATAAGCCGCTTTATTTATAATGAAAGCAATCCTTTTAAAGTTGACGTGGTAATTGTTGATGAAGTGTCGATGGTGGACGTCGCCCTTATGAATCATCTCTGCAAAGCGTTGCCAAGAGATTGCAAACTCATTCTCGTCGGTGACAAAGACCAATTGCCATCAGTCGGTGCCGGTAATGTGCTTGATGACATTATTAAAAGCGGCATTATCCGCATATCTATGTTAACAAAAATATTTAGACAAAGTGATGACAGTCTTATAATCACAAATGCCCACCTTATTAACGCCGGTAAAATGCCAATAATTGATAATTCATCAAAAGATTTCTTTTTTGAAGAAAAAGTCGATGTTATGAACATAAAAAACTCTATTGTGGATATGGTCACAAAGCGACTACCTAAATTTACAGGACTTGAGCCAAATCAAATCCAAGTTCTTGCACCTCTTAAAGCCGGGCTTTGCGGAATTGACAACCTTAACAAATCGTTACAAGAAACACTTAACCCACCTTCAATTTCCAAAATGGAACTTGTCGTAGGCGACACTATATTCAGAGTTGGCGACAAGGTTATGCAAACTGCAAACAACTACAGTCTTATTTGGAAGAAACTCAACGGCTTTATTGAGGAAGAAGGCGAAGGCGTATTTAATGGTGATATTGGATATATCGATCTTATAGATTTTCAAAATGGAGAAATGGTTGTCACATTTGAAGATGGAAGGCGTTGCCTCTACCCACGCACTGAAATTTCTCAACTTTCACTCGCCTATGCCATTACCATTCACAAAAGTCAAGGTTCGGAGTTTGATGTCGTTATTATCCCCGCTATTGCAGGACCAAGCATGATTTTAACTCGAAACCTCATTTATACCGCTGTAACTAGAGCAAAAAAAATGGTTGTGCTTGTCGGCGAACAAAAAAACATTAAAAGAATGGTGTCAAATAATTACACCGTCCAAAGATTTACCCTTTTGAAAGACTTACTTATCGTAAGTGATAAAAAAATAAAAGAATTGTTTGAATAATGAAAAAGATTAGCGTTTATTTTAAGAAATTTACAGATTTAATATTAGAAACTTTATATCCCTCCAAAATAAAGTGCATTTTTTGCGATAAAGATGTCCCAAAAGGTTCTTATGTTTGCAACAACTGTTTGAAAGAAGACTTCTTCAATATAGGTGAAACGAGATGTATGGTTTGCGACAAGCCTATTTTGGAAGGCAATATTATTTGTGACCACTGCAAAATGATTAAACACCATTACAATAAATCCACAAGCCCTTTTATTTATAAAGGCAATGTGAGACGTGCTATTTTAAAGTTTAAAAGTGATGGGGCAAAATATCTTGCCGAACCTTTTGCAAGGTTTATGGTGGAAAGACTTTTAAAAGAAAAAATCGATTTTGATATAATTATTCCTGTTCCCTCTCACCCCAAAAGTATAAAGAAAAGAGGTTACAATCCCGCACGGCTGCTTGCAGATGAAATTTCAAAACTTACGCATAAACCTGTAAAAGATATCCTTTGCAAAGTCACCTTGACTCAAAATCAAAAATACCTTAATTACAAAGAAAGGCAAGAAAATCTGGAAAATTCTATAATTTTAAAGGATAAATCAATAATAAAAAATAAAAATGTTTTAATTGTAGATGATATCATTACAACCGGAGCAACAATCGAAACTTGTGCAAAACTTTTAAAAGGTGCTTCAAACATATATGGTTGCAGTGTGGCAAAAACAGATCTTTAAAAGTATTACTAGTTCAAAGCAATGAAAACACTACAAATTTTAAAAAAAGTAAAATTTTATCGAAAAAAGACTTGACTTTGACATTTTATTAATATATAATAGAAAAGTATCAAAAAACCTCCCTATTTTTGATATATGGCCTCATGGTCAAGTGGTTAAGACATCGCCCTTTCACGGCGGAATCAGGGGTTCGAGTCCCCTTGAGGCTACCAAATAATTTTGGATATTAAATCGCTGACATCAGCGATTTTTTTATAAACTTATTTACAAATGCTTAAGCCCTGTTCTTATGTCTTGAAAATTTTCAGATAGATTGAAAAAAAACTAGTATATTTTTTTTGTAAAAACAACGGCTACAGCCGCTATTCATTTTGTTTTGGCATAAAAATAGTGCCTTCTTTTATTTTTATATGATATTCCTGTTCTTTACAACCTTCTTGCCAAATTATTTTTAAACTCAAATCCTTATCTTCTTCCTTTATTATAGGCTGAAAAACTGCATAATTTGTGTCATTTATTTTTTTAATATAATCTTTTGAAAGATGTTCTTTCCCATTTAATGTTGCACTTCCCGAACTTACATCTTTAACATTACTTGGAACTACGATTTGAATTCCCACTCTGTTCCCTTCCTCAGTCCAGCCCTTTGCCATATCTGATTTATAGAATTGGATAACCTCATTTTCTCCACCGTATATCGCTGTTTTAGTTATGCTATCATAATCAAATGACAAATTCCCACCCGTGCAATAAACGTCTCTTGAAATGATGGGCTGAATAAATTCTTTTTTCCCACAACCGCCCATACATAATATTAATATAAACAAAAAAGCAAAACAAATTTTTTTCATATATTAATAATTTGCAGATATTGAAAATTTATTTATTTTCAGGCTTTTTATTTTCCTTGTCAAGTGCCATTTGAACTTTTAAAACATCTGCCCGGCGTATTGAAAATTTTGAAAAAATCATTATTGCTAATGACAAGAATATTGAACAACCGAAGAACACAATACAGCCAAGTCCATTTTGCACCGACATCGCTTGCAAAGGCTGAGTGCTATTAAATTTTATCAAATCAAGCAAAAAGCCTATTATCAAAAGGGCTATTGAATTTGCCAAATTATATGTAAATGTAAAATATCCCGTATATGCCCCAGCATTATTTTGCCCAGTCTTAAAAATTTCTAGAGTCACCGCATCGGCATACATCGAAAATGGAAGAGAATACATAGCCCCTGCACCAATACCGCAGAAAATTATACATGGAATTGCAATATAAAATAAAGTTTGATTTGGAATATACTCCCTAAATAAAAATGTTATAACTGTCAAAAATATGCCGAAAACTATCGTTGAAAGCGAAAGTATCAAAGCACGCTTTTTGTCTACCCTATTTGAAAGATAAATCCAAAATGGTTGAGATATTATTGCACCACCAAATAGCGAAATTAAAACACAAGATATTTGCGTGCTTGAAAAGTGATAGCAATATGTAAAAAGATGCATTCCAACAGAAGTTAAAAATGCCGAAGAAATTGTGGCAAATGAATATCCCAAAATGACAGACCTAAAGTCTTTCTTTTTTAAGATATTAAAATATCCCGCCATTAATTTGCTAAATTCGAGTTTTTCCTTGGGTGCTTCAAAATTATATATTTTATTTTTTCTTATATGTTTAAGCGTGGAAAAAATGGTGACTAATCCAAGACAAATAAGTAAAGCCGAGTTAATGCATGCAATTTTTATATACCCCTGCCTGCTGTAGCTAGTCTGGATCGACAGCGAAATCGATGGCATGAAAAAATACATGAGTATACTTGGCAAAATCATTCCTATTATATTAAAAACCGTTTTAAAGCCCTGCACTTTGGACTGCTCATTATAATCAGGGGCAATATCTATTGCAAGTGCCGCGAATGGTGTTCCAAAACAGGTGTTTGCAGTTTCTATTGCAAGCATGCCTATAAGTAGCCAAAAAAACTTCCCTATTTCAGATATTTTTTCAGGCATTGACCAAATTAAAATATTAATAAAAGCGATGGCGAATATTCCGAAGAACATAAACCCCAATCGCTTTCCAAAAAATTTATTTTTTGTATTGTCGGACAGATAGCCCACAAGAGGATCGCTTACCCCGTCCCATAAAGAAGAAATCGCTATAGCTATACCGACCAATGAGCCAGAAATCCCCATTATTGCCGTCGAAAAAAACATAATAAAACTATTAAGGGTTTGCGACATAGAACTGTAACCAAGCCCACCTACGCCATAACAAAATTTTGTTCGAAATTTAAGGTCGTTTTTCACTAAAATAATTTATGATACAAGCCTTAAATTTAGAATATAATTTTAAAAAATTATAAATCGCAATGATATGCTAGAAAATTTATTCCTCATCTTCATCATCTTCGTCATCGTCTTCATCTTTAATTTCCTGTTTTACGGCATTTACAGGAGGATATAAATACTTAACGCCAAGTTCAAATCTTGATAATTGCAAAAGAGATAAGCCCTTCACATATCTTTCTATTGCATCTAAAATTTCCTTTTTTTCAGGTCTGTCTTCTACTGGGAATTGGAATGTGACACCAAATAATTCAACTTTTTTGCCCTTATTTAAGTCTCTGTAAAGTGAGCGTTCATGTTGCATAAACGCCCTATATCCCGTTCCGCAAATAAACTCATAAACCTCCGCTTGAACAACGACTTCCATTTTAGGCATAGTTTGCTTTACTAGGGAGTCAAGGTCGATTGAAAGTGACGAATTAAAAGATTTAACTATTGTCGAGGCAATTTTAAATGAATGATCACTTGGCTCTTCATCCAAAGCACAATCACCGACAAGATATTTTTTATTTTGCTTTCCCGTTATGCTATTTTGACTTAATTTCCTAACCAACAAAGAGGCTTTATTGTTTTCAATCTGTTTTGAAAGAACAATTCCCGCCTCAGATAGAACTTCATTGGGGCCATCATAAAATATTTCTTTAATCGTTCTGTCAGCTTTTCTTGACAATCTGTAATATGGCAAATTTGCTTCCAACAAATCACAAACTTGTTTAAAATTTGTTGAGCCCGCAAAAGCAAAATGATAACTTTGCATATTATGTTCTTCCATAAACACCTCACATATATTTAATATACAATTTTTTTTTATAAAAATCAAATGTTTATATTAAATTTTATTAGGAATAATAATTTTGGAGGTAACAGTTATGGAATTTAGCCAAAGCAAAACAAAAGAAAGTCTTGCTCGTGCTTTTGCCGGAATATGCCAAGACGGAGCAAGATACCAATTTATTTCAAAATCAGCACTAAGTGAGGGTTATAGTTACATTGCCGACCAACTTAAAATGATTGCAAAAAATAAAATGGCACATGCATCAGTTTTATATAACATTATGCTTGAAAAAAATGAAGAAAATGATAATGTCACTATTGAGGCGGGTTATCCTTTTGAAAGTGAGATCCTGCAAACAAGCCTACGTTCATCAAGTGATATTGAGAAAAATGAAGGCAAAAATATTTTTCCGCACTTTGCAAAAATCGCACAAGATGAAGGCTTTGACGACATTGCAAATACACTGTCATTAATAAGTGAGGTAAACCTGCGCAATGCCGAAAAACTTTCATTTTTGGCTGAAAAATTTGATGACGGGACACTTTACAGTGACGATAAAATAAACACATGGACTTGTTCCAATTGCGGTCACAGTGAAGAGAAAAAAGAAGCATGGGATAAATGTCCTTTATGCTCTTATCCACAAGGATATGTGATAATACCAGATGAATAGTTATTATTTCATAATCTTAAAAAGATAAAACCACACTTCTTCAATCTTTCGTAGAAATAAATAGTGTTACTAAAAAAATAACATAGCAAATACTATGTTATTTTTTTACTGAATTTTTAAAACTGTCGCCGAATTTGAATGTTGGAACATAAGTTTCAGGAATCTCAATTTTTTCTTTTGTAACAGGACTGATTCCTTCTCTTGCTGCTTTTCTTTTAAGTTCAAATGTTCCAAAACCTGCAATTTGGATTTTTTCTCCTTCTTTTAAAGCTTCTGCGATTGTTTCTGCCATTGCCTCAAATGCAATTCCTGCATCTTTTTGAGTAAATTCTGCTTTTTCTGCAAATGCTTTAATGAATTGTTGTTTATTCATCGCTTTTCTCCTTTTTTCTAGGCAATCATTACCTATAATTTATATTACCATATTTTTTAAAAGAATACAAGCAATTTTGCATACTTAAGCGAAAATACTTAAAATTTCATCCCAGCATATTGAAAGAAGACCTACGAATCTGTTCCACCACCAGCTTTTGTTTCCTTTATATTTCGTGCCATTCTTAACAATTTTTACTACTTTTCCTACAACCCTCGATTTATTAAATGTTCGAAAGCTGCTTCGAGAGTCAGAGCTTCCCGACCTATTGTCCCCCAAAAAGAAAATATTATCTTCTGGGACTTGAAAGAATTTGATTTCCGTGCCATTTACCGTAAAATTCATAGGATTATATGTAGGTCCGTTGTAATTATCATAAAATTCCCTCTGATAAACAACGCCATTCATCTCGACGAATGACATTCCGTCCCAAAGTTGATAACTTTTAATGTAATCTTCATAAAGAATTTCCACCCTATTTGTATTCTTTTTAACCCTTAAGAAACGATAAGTATTTAGTCCCTTATCTTTTACTCTGGCAATGGATACATAATCGCCGCCAAACGCCATCGCTCTTTTAATAAGCGTTGTTGAATTTTCAGTCGGATTATCGACGGTGTTTAAAACAATTATATCACCGTAATCAATATCTTTTGTTTTTTCTAGATAAACTCCATCTTGTATATTGTCCATTCTATTATCATCTATAAGTGTGTAAGATGGGTCCTTATTTAATGTAGGCTGCATAGAAGTTCCTACTACAGTTATATAAGTATATTTAGTATAAAATAGATGATTAGAAACTACTAAAAATATATAGAAAATTACTAAAATAATAGCCAAACAATAGAATACCCTGTTTGACAAGCTTTCTTTCTTTTCATCTTCAAAATATCTGTATTCAGGTGAATCAGTCAATTAAACATCTCCTTTTGAAAATTTGCAACCACAATAATTTTGCCTATAAAGGCCATATTCTTTGGAAAAAATTATGCTTTTTTTGTAACCGTCCTTCTTCTTATAGTTTCCTTCAATAAACTCAATTCCCTCTTCTCTTTCAACTTCTTTTCCTATCGCATTGATGATTTCAGCATTTTTGTGAGGACTTACCGTAAGCGTAGTTCCAAAGCAATCAAATCCCATCTCTTTTGCGACCTGTGCCGTTCTTGCCAGTCTTATCTTAAAGCAAACGGGACATCTTGCCCCGCCTTCTTTTTCATTTTCAAGCCCCTTTACTTTTGAAAGGAAATCCTCGCTTTTATAGCCTTCTTCAATAACTTCAACATTGACCGCTTTGCAATATCTTTTTTGCTCACTTAATCTGTGAAGATATTCTTCTTGGGTGTCTATGTTTGGATTGTAATAAAATATTGTAAGGTCATAGTCATTTTTCAAAAAATCTATAACCGCCGTGCTGCAAGGACCACAGCAACTATGAAGTAACATCTTTTTCATTCTATAGTCCTTAAAATTTGCGTGAGTGCCTTGACAGCCTCATCACCCTCTATTAATTCCTTTAATCTCTGAGAATAATTTTTTATCATAAGCATAAAACATCCAAGTCGGTCGCCGCAATTGACAAAAACCTGCAATGTATATATGGTTATATCATTTACACCTTTAATTATATATGCAGGGAATTCAAAATCATTAAATTTAAGAGTAAATTGTCTATCAAGCACGAAGGAATCAGTCACTTGGTTATAATCATTTAAAAGTGATTGATAATTTTCAAAAAACTCGTCGGGATCTCTGTGAACTTCAAATAGTGAAATCACTCTTCCCCTTTTTGACAAATAGTTTTCTCGATTAATAAAGCCTTGACCATTTGAAATTTTGTATTTGTCTTGCGAAACCGCCCACCCTTCAGGCAAATCAAAAGACATTTCATTTAAAGATAGGATTGTTCTTCTCATAATATCTCCTTATTAAAGTATGACACTAAGAAAATCAAAAGTCAAGAAGATTGAAAAATTTTTTAAATACAATTTATATATAATTTAATATTAAAATCCGTTTATAGCATACATAAATATATCATTTACAGATTGATTTGTTAAATAATATATTAAAATCTTGCCTTCCCTTTTATATGAAACAATATTTTGATCCTTTAATAATTTAAGTTGATGTGAAATGGTCGTCTGATTGATTCCGAGAACGGTCGACAAGTCATTGACGCACATATCCATCATCGACAAGCATGTCAATATTTTGATTCTTGTCGAATCGGAAAAGTTTTGAAAATAGTCGGCAAGTTTTAATATGTCGCTATCCCTTGGCAATGCCGAAAGTATATCCCTCTTATTTCTCTCTGATAATAATAAAAATTTTTCCATTTTTGCTCCTTTTACTCGCACATAATAAGGTATGAACACATAAATATTAATGCAATTGTGCTATAAAAATTAAATCACCTACAAAAGATAAAAGCAAAATATAAATTTGTAATATTTTGTTTTATTTTATATTAAAATGTAAAAAGGAGGATTTATGAACACAAATTACATTTTATTTGCACTGCTCCTGTCGGTGCTGACAAACGCAAATGATACAAATTTAAATACAAACACAAATTTTTTACTGTTACTTCTTCTAGCACTCGGCAATAACAATGGCTTTGGAAATAACTGTTGCTCACAAAACACCTGCCCTAACAATAATTTTAATTTTATTTAAAGGCTAAAAATTTTTAGCTTTTATTTTTCTGCCATAAAAGAAAAGCGATAAATACATATATTTCTTCATTTTTGCATAAGATAAACTCGTGTTAGCTTTAAAAACATAAAAAAAATAAAAAATTTTGAAAAATTGCTTAAAAACATTTTGCAATTATTTTCTTTTATGTTATTATTGACTTGTAATTAAAAAGCAGAACGCTTTTAATTTTAAAAAGGAGGGATTATATGTTATTTAAAGCAACGATACTTGATACTATTAGTAGTTGGACAGGATTCTTTACAGAATATCTTGGGGAAGAAAAGGCAGAAAATGCTGTATTAACAACTGTTTTCGATATATTAAGTATTGCCCTTTGGGTTATTCTTGGTATAGTCGGTGCATTTGGTG
>CANQBU010000031.1 GCA_947589615.1 uncultured Clostridia bacterium
CCGTGTAAGCGAGTGTTTCAATGTCAATTATCATATTTTTGTTAAAAATTTTTCATCGTTTTTTGTATCAAAAATAGGCTCCGCTATATTTGCCTCCTCTATTAATGGCAATAAAAAACCTCTCAATTTTATGAGAGATTTTATTAGGATTTATAGATTAATTAATCTTAAAATCTTGCCATTAACTATCATAAGAACAAGGTCAACAACCCAAATGATCCAGCCACCAAGGAATATTCTGATGATTGCTGCAACAATTTTACCTTCGGTTACTCTTGTTATAACACCACATACCCAAGCGGTGATAGGAATGATAGCAAGGATAAGACTTACTAATCTGCTTAATCCAAAATAGTCATTACCACTTTTTGCCATGATTTTGCCTCCTGAGTGTATTATAGCATACATTTTCAAATAAAACAATGTTTTTTAACATATTTTTTAATTTTTTTAAATAAATTTTTTATTTTGAAATTTCCCAGTCGATAGTCACGGTTGCGTCAAACTTTATGTCATCAACATTGATTTCTCTTAAACTTGCAGAATTGAACGATGCCTCCTCATATGCCATCTTTTCCATCACTGCAGGAGCAGGTCGTGAAATCTTCACTTCAGAGAAACTGTGATTAATTGACAATATATCTCCAAGTTTAACTTGTGAGGCATCGGCTAGAACTTGAGCATCCTTTCTTGCATTTTCTACAGCCGCTCTTAGCGCCTTTTCTTCTAGCGCTTCTCTTCCCTTTTTAACCTCAAAGGAAATATTTAGTCTTGGTTCAATGTCGGCTTTTGAAATTGCGGCAACAACTTCGCCAAGCATATTTGTGTCATAATCAAATCTTGCTTCAAGCAAGTGAGATGTTTCATAACCAAGAAATTTGTCCTTATATTTTTTTGTCAACTCTTGATATACCCTATCTACTCTTTGATTTATCCTAAAATCTTGGGTGACAATATTCTTTTCATCAACACCAACCTTTTTCAGGCTTTCCTTCAAAAGTGTCACCTTTTTGTCAACTTCAGAAAGTGACTTTGAGTAAGATGAATCAAGCACTCGGACTGAAAGGCTGACGCAAATTGTATCAGGTGGAACAGACACCACTCCTTCACCCGTAACTCTAATAATTTTATCCATAAATCCTCCTTTAAAATTATCATTTTCATTATAGAATAATTTTTACTTTTTTGTCAACTTATTTTCTCCCCTTTCCAAATTCCCAAAAATTGTTTTTTCCACAGCAATTCTACATTTTCAATCTTTCCAATGTTTAATAATTTTACATTCTTTTCAAACGTTTCAGGTTCGTCTTCTTCCGCAAGTAATTTGATCCAATCGTTTACTTCCTTTTCGTCATATGATTTTTTCAGCCATTCATATTGAAATTGGCGATAGAATTCCTCTTCTTCCTTAGTCTCACCTCGCAAAATGTCACAAGTCGCATATTGTCCGCCTTGTTTTAAATGAGCTGAAATATTTTTAATTGCATTCATCTTTTTCTCATATCCATGAATGTTATGCACCCCAAACGAAGTTACAACGCAGTCGAATTGTCCAAGATTTTCAAATGTTCTTTCATCGCATATGTCACCTAGGACACCGACAAAGTTATATTCCTTCAGCCTCTTTTTTGCTATTTCTAGCATTCCGCTTGAAAAATCAACACCAACAACAGAAGCTTTTGGATGGCGTTTTAATATTTTTTCCGTTAAAATCCCCGTTCCACAGCAAACATCCAAAATTTTTGCATTATCTTCTATCTTAAGGTTTTCAACAAAAAAATCAAGAGCCTCATCGAAATATATATTTACTTTGCGACTTGTCTGCTCATATATTTCTGCTTCATCATCAAATGTTTTTCTTATATCCATATCATACCTCATGCAAAATTATATGCTCGCATACGCCGCTATAATTTTTTATTATTTTTTTTATAATTGCAGGCTTAATTAAGAAAGAGTCCAGCTTATCAATTTCCACCCACTTAAAAATATATTTCTCTCCTTCAACGCCCAAGAATTCATCCCAATTTTCAAGAAAACCATTATTTTCATCAAGTTCTACAAGAAAATTGATTGAAAATTCGTGATAATTTTCACCATTAAAATTAAAAAAGTCTTCAAGATAGAGCCTAAGTGAAGGCTTAATATTTTCAAGTCCCAATTCCTCTTTTAATTCACGCCTTATTGCCGATGTAGAATCCTCATTCATCTCCACTCTTCCGCCCGGCAAAAGATAGAAATTATAGCCCTTTATCGTGTGCAAAAGAACTTTCTTTTTATCGCGGCTTAAAATAATAGCACCGACTCGAAAATTAAATTTATTATCGCCATCTTTATATGATATCATTTTATACCTCTAGCATATTTTAATATTTTTTCTCAATTAATGCAAGCATTTTTCACCTTTTATTACCTAAATAATAAAATGTATTTAGGAGAAAAATATGGCAAATTGTTTTAATTACTATCCACCCGATAAATGCAATTTTATCGTTAAAAATACAGAAATTCAAGGTCCTATAGGCCCAACTGGTCCAACCGGTCCAACTGGCCCAACCGGAATATCGATCACCGGTCCTACCGGCGCAACTGGCCCAACTGGAATTTCAATTACTGGTCCAACTGGCCCAACTGGTCCTACAGGAGCAACAGGAGCACCTGGTGGCGGCGAAATCATAATCGGTTCAACCACAACTGTCCCCGCAAGTGAAGATGCTTCTGTTACCGTCAAATACGACGGAAATGAAACAATCCTTAACTTCTTTATCCCACAAGGCAACACCGGTCCCGCTCAACCAGTCGAACATTTCGTCATTTCCAATGTGACTATGGGGCAGCCCGGAGAAGCAACTGTGATTGATTCTTTCTCTAATGGTGTTCATCACCTCGAATTTGTTATTCCACAGGGAGAGCAAGGCTTGCCTGGCGTCCAGGGAGAACAGGGCATTCAGGGCCCACGCGGCGAACAGGGGCCTCAAGGTGAACAAGGAGTTCAAGGCGAACAAGGTATTCAAGGCCCCCCTGGTGAACAGGGCTTGCCTGGTGAAGCGGGACCGCAAGGACCACAAGGTGAAAAGGGTGAGCAAGGTCCAAGAGGTGTTCAAGGTCCACAGGGTATTCAAGGGGCAAAGGGTGAGCAAGGTATCCAAGGTGTCCCCGGCATTCGTGGCGAGGCCGGCCCTCAGGGTCCTAGAGGCGAACGTGGTGCAACTGGACCATATCAAATTAAAAGTTCCTTCATAGCATCTTACAATAACAATCCCGTCACCTTTCCTGCCAATGGGCTTGAAATTCAATCGGGAGCAAGGCTTCCTCTTATGCGTAAAGAAACCGACTATGGCGAAATTATAACTTTAAACACAGGAGACAACACAATTACATTTAATTCTACCGGCGTTTACTCAATTTTCTTCTCAACGAATGCTTATATTACCCCGCTTGCATCCTCTTTTGACGCAAGAAATGATTTTGTCGCCGTAGGATTTCGAGAAGTGGGAAAGGAAATGATTTTAGCGGGCGCAAATTCTTGGTCGGATTCGCTTGTCGCAAGAAATATGTTTGGGCAAGGCGTCTTTGTCGTTGATGACACCTCCTCCCCTTATGAACTTATTAACCTCAACAACAGATCAATTTTTATTAATGGCTGTGACATAACAAAAACCATAACCGAATCTTATTTCGCTTCGGCTATGGTTAGTGTTGTAATCACCAAACTTTCAGAATAATTTACACTTCAATTTTAAACCCATTCCTGCTCCAAAGCCAAAAAGGAGTGTGCAAATCTATAGGTTGCAAGTCTTCGCCCTTTAAAATTTCTTTCCATCTTTGGCTTGTAATCTCTCGAATATTTGACTTTTTTAATTCCTCTTCAGTAATTACGCCCAATTTTACGCTGGCTTGCAAAACATGTGTGTCGGGGGCAATCGTTATCTCTCCCCTGTTTGTAAATTTCAAATCAGTGTATTTCGTCATTACGTAAAGCCAATAATTTAAAATCTTAGAGCCTGACAAATAGGGAAAAAGTTTTTTATTTGATAAAATGTATTCTTTGATATTTTTGATATCAAAATCATTTTTTGCAAACAAGTTTAAAATGTTGCCCTCAAAATAATCGACAAGCGTATCGCAAAGCCTTCTCCAAATTTGAGGCTGCTTATTGGGTTGAAGTGCAACGCCATATTTTAAAAGTTTTTGGCGGAGTTGGTCATCTTTCATGTTTTTTACTTCATTTGGATTAAATATCCCCCTACACCCCTCATCTTTGAACGAATTTAATGCACTTTCCCAAAGTTTATATGAATTTCTTTGATAATTTAGTGCCATTGGCAATGTAAAATACAAGGCGTTTTCATTTGAAGATTTATTTAGCCCTGGGTTTGAGTCCTCGGGCATTTTTTCGCCGCCCAGCAAGCCTTCTTTATAATATTTTATTAATAATTTTACTCTGTCGACAATTTCCATACCTAAATTATATCAAATTTAAAAAAATTTCACAAATATTTATCAAAAAAAACATTTTTTTAAAAATTATTGCATTTGCAGAATAATTGTGCTATAATAAAAAAGTGAGGTTATATTATGGCAAAGAAAGATAAATTTGTTTTGACGGATAGCGCCGTTTTTCAAAAGTATTTGAATGAAAAAACAAAATTGGAAGGGATTTACGGAACAGAAACTGCTGTTAAAAAAGTTATTTTAAGAATTAATAAAAAATTAAATGAATTGGAACTTAATAACATTACCGTAGGTCAAAACAGTGCCCTTTTAAAAAGAGAACTTGAAGAAACAAAACAATATCTCCAATCCGTTTATCTTAAAACCGAAGATGTCGTAGAAGACGAGAAAATATAGTAATTTTCATTATTTTCCTTTGATATCCACTATCATTCTTTTATTATGCAAAATTTTGAAATTATTTTCTTTTGTCCTTTTAAATGTTTGCAAATTTTATTTTAATGTTGTATAATCTTTAACATGCCATGCGCCCATAGCTCAACTGGATAGAGCGTCAGTCTACGGAACTGAAGGTTGGGGGTTCGATCCCCTCTGGGCGCACCAAAAAAAGCACCAGACTGGTGCTTTTTTTGTTTACCTAAAATTGACGAATTTATAATTTCTTTCAAAATTTATTAATTTTTTTCAATATTTCAAAATTTTTTCATTTTTTAATACAATTCATTTTCACCATTTCTGATTTTTATTTGACTTTGCGTGATTCCTTTCAGAACGCTATCCCAAAATTCTCTATCCCTATCTCGACTTAAATTTATTGTTTTGTTATATTCGACGCTTCCATCTTCATCATGAAATGCTAAAACAGGGGCAATAATATCACCCGCCCTGGCATTCGGAAAGACAAGTGGTATAATTTTAGAATATGCTTCTCTATATTTATCTAAAGTAATTCCGTTTTGTTGCAACCTTTTTGCCTCTTTTGCATTTTGTCGAGTTTCCTTCAAAACCTGTCTTTGAGCCTTACCGTCAACATAGCATTTAGGAAATAAAAAACCATCTTCCCAATTTATCTCTGATCTTTCATAATCTCCAGAATAAATTTTATATTGTTTGTGTGTTTGTTTCAATCTTGAAAATGTTGATATAGGGCTTAAAGAGAAAAGAGTTATATCTCCATCTATTTTTCTTACATCCACCTTTCTCGAAACTCCCAAAGGGTCAACAATAACTTCACCATTCATGCCATATTTTTTGTCTTTTACAAAATGTCTGGACTGGGAATGATCGGAAATGTAAAATTTTTTGCGGCCTAAATAATCTCTATCATAAGCAACCGACATAATTCCATTGCATTTAAGACTATTTTCATTATTATAATAATTTTCAAGACTGGTAACCACCGCTTCTACAAATTGAGAAAAGCCTACGCATCTTGTTTTTTGATTGTTTATTGCACCTACAATTGTGTTTGTATCTTCATCGAAAGTATCTTTTCCTTCATAATATTTAATATTTTTTTGTGCCCATGTGGAAATAAACAAAAGGGCTTCAAAAGGAGAAAGATGATTGTCTTTTACCGTTTGTGCCAAATCGTTTATACATTTGTTTGCTTTTATTAATTGCATAAAATCCCAATATATTAAGGAATTAGGGAGTTCCCGAAAAAGCAGTTTCCCGCCATTTTCCTTTACCACCTTCTGAAGTTTCACGAGATTTTGCAACCCCTTCTCATCTAAAAGATAGCGAACGGTTTTATCTTTAAGAGTTTCTTCACCGAAATTTACAACTATATTTTGAATTTTACTATTTGGAATGCTTTTAATCTTCTTAAATACCCTTTCAAAATATTCGTCAATTTTATCAATATCTCCACCCTTTTCCAAGGTTAAATAAATATTTATATGCAAAGGTCGCCATTTCCCTGAACCTAAACCTTGAGCAAGGTTTTCTCGGAGTTTATATAACATTTCTAGGCGCGTGGAAATTTCTTCATCTGAGGCTTGGGAATCTTTTACATTGTATGTTAAACCTGTTTCTCCCAAAATATAATCACCGGGAAACTTCATGTATGGACCGACTGCATTTCCGAAAACTATATCATGTGCTTCTTCTCTTAACTCCTCTTCTGTTTTTGGGTAAGTGATAATGCCTTTTCTTAAAGCCCCCTCTATACATTTACGATATCTTATGCAATAATCCCTATCCTCCGCCAAAGGAGTGTATTTTTTTAGTTCCTCTTCAAATACATCGCAAATGTGCCAAATTTCCATGTCATCCTCCAATATTTTACTCTTTGATTATAACATTATTTTAAGTAAAAATCAATATCATACTTATAAAAAGAGAAATCAATACAAAAAATAATTACTTATTTCACTTAAAATCTTTAATATTTTTTTGTAAATTTGTTGACATGTATTGCATAATATGATATTATTGAGAAAGTTCAATTTTGAACTATTTTTTTGGAGTTAAAAATGAATGACAAAAATGAACTTTTAGAATATGCACGCGTCGCTTTCTGTTTAAAGCATAAAATTCACGAGAAAATAGGGAAAGAATATTCATTGCCACCCATTGAAATCGATATGCTTACGTTTGTTTATGTTTATGGCGATAGTGCAACAGCAACAAACATTGAAAAAGAGAGAAACCTTAAGAAAAACACTATTTCAATTCACGTCGAAAATCTTGTCCAAAAGAATTTCTTGATTCGTCACGATAGGCAAGGCGACCGACGAAAAATTAAATTATCTCTTACCGAAAATGGTAAAATTATCGCAGAAAGATGTTTAAAAGAATATAAAGAGTTAGGCAACCAACTGAAAATGGGGCTTTCTGAAGAACAATTGGACACTTTAAATCATTGTTTTGAGGTAATAAATAATAACGCTTTACATTTGCTTGGTAAATAATTGGAGGAATTATGTTTAAAATTTTTAAATACCTAAAACCGAAGGATTGGATATATATAGCCATTAGCGTGGCTTTAATCGTTTTTCAAGTTTGGCTTGAGATTACTATGCCTCAATATACAAAAGAACTATCGTCTACCGTTTCTTCGGGAGTAATTGTTATGAGTGAAGTTTGGAAAAACGGAGGGCTTATGATGGCTTGTGCCGCAGGAAGTTTTGCCTGTGCCATTATTTGCGGCTGGTTTGTTTCACAGGTGGCGGCTAATTTTGCAAAAACACTGCGTGAAAATATGTTTGAAAAAATTGTCAACTTCAGCAATACCGAAATTAATCATTTCTCAACCCCAAGTCTTATCACTAGAACAACAAATGATATCGTGCAGATGCAAATGCTTATTGCAATGGGTCTTCAAGTGATTGTAAAAGCGCCTGTTTTGGCAATTTGGGCAATATGTAAAATATCCACAACAAACATTCGTTGGACACTTGCCGTGATAATCACTGTCTGTGCAATCATTATTATGCTTTCCCTGCTTTTAAGTCTTTGTTATCCAAAATTTAAAAAAATTCAAAAATTAACTGACGACCTTAACGAAGTTACTAGAGAAAATATTAGTGGCGTAAGAGTTGTACGTGCATATAATGCCGAAGAATATCAAGAAAACAAATTTGAAAAAGTTAATGCCGCCGTTACTAAAAATCACCTCTTTACTATTCGAACAATGAGTTTTATGTCCCCCGTCATGACACTTTGCATGAGCGGGCTTTCACTTGCAATTTTCTGGATCGCTGCAGTCTTAATTAACGGCGTAACAAAATCCAGCATGATTGAAACCATTGCCGCAAGAGTCGATATTATAGGAAGTATGACCGAATTTTCTCAATACGCCCTACAAGTAGTCGGAGCATTTATGATGCTTATTATGATTTTTGTCATTTTGCCTCGAACGCTCGTTTCAGGCAAGCGTGTAAACGAAGTCCTCGACACTATCCCTTCGATAACTTATCCTCAATCCTCACCTCTTACCGAACTTTCTGGGGAAGTCGAATTTAAAAATGTTTCTTTCGGTTATGCCGACGGCAATGAGAATTGTCTTGAAAACATATCATTCAAAATCAATAAAGGTGAAACATTTGCAATTATTGGTGCGACAGGCTCGGGAAAAACTACACTTATAAACCTTATTTCCCGTTTCTATGATACGTCACAAGGCGAAGTGCTTATTGACGGCGAAAATATTAAAGATTTTTCAAAGGCCGACCTTCATAAAAAAATTTCGCTCGCACCTCAAAAGGCTGCCCTATTTAAAGGTGATGTTAAGTCAAATATTATCTATGGAACTAATGATGATGTGAGTGACGATGACCCAAGAATAGCACGTGCTTTAAGCATTGCAAAAGCTGATTTTGTCGATGAACTTGAAAATGGGATTCACAGCGAAGTGGCTCAAGGCGGAACAAACTTCTCGGGCGGTCAAAAGCAGCGCATTTCAATCGCTCGTGCCGTGTTTAAAGATTCGGAAATTATTATTTTTGACGATACTTTCTCCGCACTCGACTACAAGACTGATATGCTTGTCCGAAAACAATTGAAAGAAAACCTTAATGGAACAACCGTTATTATTGTCGCTCAAAGAATAGGAACAATTAAAAACGCCGATCAAATCCTTGTCCTTGACAAAGGGAAAGTTGTAGGTCTTGGCAAGCATGAAGATTTACTTCAAAATTGCACAGTCTATAAAGAAATTGCACTATCTCAATTAAACAAGGAGGAATTGTAATATGCCCGGTCATTTTGGAAGAATGAATAATTTGCCAAAAGAGAAATTTGATTTTAAATCTCTTAAAAAACTTGCAATTTTTTGCAAAAAATACCTTTTTGCCATAATCGTTTCAATAATTTTTGCCGTTGGTAGCGCAGTATGCACAATCATCGGTCCTGAAAAAATAGGCGACCTTACAACTCAACTTACTACAAGTATTACTAACATTGCCGGCGTCGACATGGAGGCTTTTGTTAAAATTTGCATAACTTTGATTATAATTTATATAGTAGGTGCACTTGTGGGATATGGAAGTCAATTTATTATGGCGACTGTTACCCAGAAAGTCTCGAAAAAGCTTCGCTCCTCTATCGATAAAAAAATTAACAATGTTCCATTAAATTACTTTGATACAACTACAAAGGGAGACCTTCTTTCCCGCGTTACAAACGACGTTGATATAATAAGCCAAACACTTGGGTCAAGCACCGCAAACCTTGTCAGTGCCTTAGCCTTATTTATCGGAGTTGTAGTGAAAATGTTTGATGCGAATTGGATTCTTGCCCTTGTCACTATAGGAACAGCATTGCTCGGCTTTGCTTTTATGGGAATTGTGCTTGCAAGGAGTCAAAAATATTTCAATCGCAAACAAACCGACCTTGGAATTATGAATGGACAAATAGAAGAAGTTTATACAAATCACAACATCGTCAATTCCTTTGGCGGAAAGCGTTTGGAAAGAAATAAATTTGACAAAACCAATCACGACTTATTCGTAGACAACAAAAAATCTCAATTCTTGTCTGGTATGATGATGCCGGCTATGAACCTTGTGGGAAATCTATCCTATGCGCTTATCTTTATTGTGGGCATAGCCATTGCTTTAAAAAGCCCAAATCCTGAGGAGGCTCTTGGAACAATCTTGGAATTTGTGCTTTACTCAAGACTTTTCTCACAACCTCTAACCACCTTCGCTCAATCAATGACCTCACTACAGCAAGCATCGGCAGCATCAAAGCGTGTCTTTGAATTTATAGAAACAAAAGAAATGGAAAGTGAAGAAGACAAAACTCAAAAACTTACCACTGTCCGCGGTGATATCGAATTTAAAAACGTGCATTTTGGTTATCTTGATGATAAGACGGTTATCAATGATTTCTCGGCTAAATTACGCGCAGGGCAAAAGGTTGCAATAGTCGGCCCTACTGGCGCAGGGAAAACCACAATAGTCAATCTTTTAATGCGGTTTTACGATTTCGATGGCGATATCCTTATAGACAATGTCTCAACAAAAAGCATGAAACGCGAAGATGTACATGAACTTTTTGATATGATTCTTCAAGACACTTGGCTTTTTGAAGGAACTATACGGGAAAATCTTATTTATAACCAAAAAGATGTGTCCGATGAACGGCTTGACCAAATATGTGAAGCCGTCGGGCTTAAACATTTTATTGCGACGCTCCCAAATGGATATGACACAATGATTTCAGATGCACTAAACCTCTCAGAAGGACAAAAGCAACAACTCACCATCGCAAGGGCTATGATTAAAGATTCCCCTCTCCTCATTCTTGATGAGGCAACATCGTCAGTAGATACTCGTACAGAACTTATAATTCAAAATGCAATGGATAAATTGACTGAGGGAAGAACTTCCTTCGTCATTGCCCACAGGCTTTCAACAATCAGAAACGCCGACATAATTTTGGTTATTAAAGACGGGGACATCGTGGAACAAGGCAATCATGAACAACTTTTAAAACAAAATGGGTTTTATGCCGAACTTTACAATAGTCAGTTTGCCACAACTTAAAAAGTGCCTATTATAGGCATTTTTTGTTTTTAAGTGTTACGAAAAATGTTTTATATTAAATATTATCATTTTTATTGAAAAAATTTTCTTTTAAGAGTATAATTAAAATGTTTTGGGATAAAGGTTGAAAATTGTCACCAAATAAAACTTAGGAGGAATTATGCTTGAAAATATTTTACTTGGAATTGTTTCAGTCTGCACATTTATTTCTTACTTTCCACAAATAGTAAAAAGTCTGAAAACCAAAAAGGCGGAAGACCTTAGCATCTGGTCATGGATTTTGTGGGTTATAAGCTCGCTATCCTACACCCTTTACGCAATTCTATGCACAAATAGTTTCATGCTTATTTTCGAGACATCGATGGAATTATTCTTC
>CANQBU010000032.1 GCA_947589615.1 uncultured Clostridia bacterium
ATGGTGTAAGGCAAATCTTCGAAATCATCAGATGCGTGCATGATTGCGAGTTTGTTAATATCCTTATCGAAGTTTTCAAGTAAGTCCCTAGTAAGGACATCAGGATTTGGCGTGGCATCCTTTAGCCAATTGCTGTCTTCATTTGTTATTAAATTAGGCAATATGTTAATTAGTTTTTCCATATTATTCCTCCATGTTATCTATATTTTAGCATATTTAATGCAAAATATCAATACCTATTTATAAAAAACTTTAGATTTTTTTCATTTTAATTTGAAGAAAGCACCAATATTTGGGGTTGCGACATCAATTTTTAGATCCTCTCCCTCTTGTAATCCTTCTTTTTGTATCTCACTACATATTGTATTATATGCAATAGAAGGTGAGTTATTTTCTCTGCTAAGGTGTGCTAGAACAATTTGCCTTGTTCCAGTGCATGACAAAAACTTGACGGCTTCTGAACTATCTATGTTTGAGAGGTGTCCATTTGGCCCGTCAATCCTCATCTTTAGGGAGAGGGGATATTTAGTTCCTTGCATCAACATCTTTTTATCATAGTTTGCTTCTAGGTAAACGAGTTGACTTCCTCTTATGGAAGAAAGGATTGAATCATTTAAATGACCTAGGTCAGTAACTACACTGATTTTACTATTGTTATCTTGAAATTTAAAACCGAAACATTTTACATCGTGAGGGACTTCGAAAGGGTGGATTGTTCCGCCACCCAAAGAGAAGTCGTTTTCAAATTCGAGCCTGTTTTTATTTGAAACTTTTTTCAATTTTTCGTCAAGCCCCAACCAAACGCTTTTATGTGCATAGACGGGGATATCGAACTTTGAAGAAAAAACATCTACACCTTTAATATGGTCGCTATGTTCATGACTGATAATAATAGCGGATATTTCGTTAGGTTTTATTCCGATTTTTTCCAGTCGTTCAACGGCCTGTGTGCAAGTTAATCCCAAATCCAATAAAATTTTCTTGTCGCTTATTTCAATGTACGTAATATTCCCATCGCTGCCCGATGCTAAATTAATTGCTCGCATGGAGAAATTATAACATAAAGTTGTCAAATTTGCAAGAATTTTGTTTATTTTTAAAGATGACAAAGATATAGGCCTGCCCTTCTTTATCATCTTGGAATTTTTTAGTTTCTTTTATTCCAATCATAGTTGTCGCCCAAATTACGCCGATAAGCAAAATAAGTCCAATAATAAAAAAGATTTTATTTCTCACAAAAAGATTTTATCACCTTTATTTTAGGGAGCAAACGGGGATAATAAGAAATTTTGTCTGGTTTTGTAAAATTATAGAATATTAAATGCTAAGGGAAATCAAAAAAGTTGACAAAGGCCGTTCAAGTTTGATATAATTTTGCAAAAAGGAGAATTTATGAAGGAAAAGTTTTATATTACGACGCCAATTTATTATCCAAGCAATAAGTTGACTCTAGGAAATGCTTACACGACAATTGCTGGAGATGTGATTGCAAGGTTTAACAAGAAATTGGGCAAAGATGTATTTTATTTGACTGGGACTGACGAACATGGCAATAAAATATCTGCGGCTGCAAGAAATGTTGGAAAAACCGAGAAGGAATATCTTGATGAAATAATCGATGATACAAAATCGCTGTGGAAAATGCTCCATATTGATTATGATAAATTTATAAGAACGACTGATGATTATCATGAAAAAACCGCACAGAAGGTATTTACTGAATTATATAAACGAGGATATATTTATAAAGGTTCATATAAGGGGTGGTATTGTTTGCCATGCGAATCATTTTGGACGGAAAGCCAACTTGTTGATGGAAAATGCCCTGACTGCGGAAGACCAGTAGAGTTCCAAGAAGAGGAGGCATACTTTTTCAGGCTTTCAGATTTTGGTGATAAACTCATAGATTTATATTCGAATAACAAGGAATTCTTGCAGCCTCAAAGCAGAGTTAATGAAATGGTAAACAATTTTATTAAGCCAGGGCTGAGCGATCTTTGCGTTTCGAGAACATCAGTAAAATGGGGTGTTCCCGTTGAGTTTGATCCAAAACACACTATTTACGTATGGATAGATGCCTTGTCAAATTATATTTCTGCACTTGGCTTTGGCTCTGAAAATGAGGAAATGTATAAGAAATATTGGCCTGCTGATGTTCATCTTATAGGGAAAGAGATTGTTCGCTTTCACTCTATTATTTGGCCTGCAATATTGATGGCACTTGACTTGCCTCTTCCAAAGAGGATATTCGCACATGGCTGGATTATGTTTGGAGGGGATAAACTCTCAAAAAGTAAAGAAAGCAGCATAAAAGAATGCGTTGATCCAAGAGTTCTTGTTCCTCTATATTCGGCAGATGCCGTTCGCTATATGCTATGTAGGGAAATTCCATTTGGAAGTGATGGCAATTATACTTCAGAGGCATTTTTAACGAGGATTAATGCAGACCTTTCAAATAATTTTGGAAACCTTGTCTCACGAACATTCGGAATGTTAAGAAAATATTTTGATGGTGAAATTAAAGAGGCGAGCGAAACGACTCAAGATGACGAAGAGTTTAAAGCCAATGTTTTAAATGAAACTAAAAATGTTTTGAAATATATGGAAAACCTAGATTTAACAAAAGCTGTAACATCGATATTTGAAATCTTTACCCTTGCAAACACTTATATTCAAAGGGTTCAACCATTTGCCGTTGCAAAAGAGGAAAATGGCGGACCACGACTTCAAACAATTATGAAATATTTGCTTGAAACAATAAGAATTGGAAGCAGTTTGGCTCAGCCATTTATGACTGAAAGCGGTGAAAAAGTGCTAAACGCGCTTGGTGTTAATAGTGAAATGTTTGAAAACCTTGATAATTTTGAAGGTTTAAAGGTGGGAAGTAAAATCGGGGAATTGGGTATTTTGTTCCCAAGACTCGATGTTAAAGCCGAACTTGAAAGATTACAACAATATTGTTAATTGCTAATAGCGATAATTTTCGAAATGAAATAGGACTAAATTAAGGCCCTATTTTTTAAACTTAGTAAAGGCAGAATAATATAATATATTGAAAGTCAGGTAAATATGAAATTGTTAGAGAATGAAAAATTTAGTAAAAAATTTTATAAGTATATTTCTTGCGGAAATTTAAAGAAGTTAAATGCTCTTTTGGATTGCCAAGAGGGGGAATTCGATAAAGAATATTTAGATAATTTCTTTTTACAAAGTTATTTAACTTCAAACAACTTCGATAGCGAAATTTTAAAGAGAATTTTAGATGAGCCTTCATTATATATTGATGTTAAATTCAGCGAAGATGTAATTTTTCAAAGTTTATATAAGATGGATAAAGACACCTTCTATTATATATTTACAAAAGGGAAAATGAAAATCACTGAACCCCTTTTGCAACGCATATTTGAAGATGACCGCTTGTTTTTTCTAGAAATGGTCAAAGTTGACGGGAATTTAGGCAAGGGAATTTTAAATGAACTTATAAATAAAAACGATGCATTTGCACATGAAGTGATAGATTACATTAAAGGAGTCGACAGGGATCATTTTGAAAACGCCATAAAAAAGGGTGTAGCCCCAAGCATTCTAGAACATTTGCTTAAAAAGGACGAGGGTAATACCAATTTTGATAATCATCGAAGCGGACTTATGCTGAAAGCACTTAAAAATATCGAAGAAAATATTTATCAGGGTGGCGGAAATATAAGGGAGGGGATTATAAAACTAAAAATCATTTGTGACTATGCACAAGTGAGTGATAGAGAATATCAAGCCTTTTTAAATGAACTCAATTTCCTTTCGACTAAGCCCTTTTGTAAATCGCTTTTTCCTCTAATTAAGGCAAGCGGTGCTTGCGACAAACTTTTGGAAGGGTATTTAAATGGAAAATTGACTGAGCCGAAAAATTTTAATATTATGTCACTTGCCAGTGCAAATTTTAAACCAAGCAAAAGGACGATGGTGTCTGTTTTTGAAAGGGGCGACTTTTCAAAGGTATATCTAATTAAGGATAAATTAAACATAAATTTGAAGGAATATAAAAAGGAGTTGGATGAGGGGATAAAGGGATTAATCTTGCGACTATCAAATTTAGGTGATGAGCAAATAACTCGTTTGGCAGAGCAGTTTATAAAATTTGCTAAGGAAGAGAAAATTTTAGATCTAGATGGAGAAGAATTGGTGGGCATTCTTGACAAAGTCGAGAAGTCAAGAGATAATTGGAAGTTGGGATTTAAAAAGTTTAAGTTGTGTCTTTATCTTATTAGTGACAACTATGGCATGTTTAGCGGAAAAGTTGTAGGAGATGCACTTGCGAGTGGAGAGAGGTGGTATTGTTTATTAAACAAAAATATTGATTTAAGCAAAAGTAAAATGAGTGATATTGTTTGGGGAATAACGGAAAATAATGGAAGATATGGATTTAATAAAAAATTGCTAGATAAAATATTTAATTTAAAAGGTTTTAATTTAAATGAAAAAGATGCGAATTTTCTTCTATTTGAGGGGGCAATAAATATATACGATGAAAATAAAAAAAATAATTTATTGGAGCAAAAAAAATATTTTAATTATTTAATTGAAAATAAGAAAATAATAAAAATTCAGGGGATTAATTGGGGGCTTCTTTTAAAGCAAAAAGGCGTCAAACAAAATGATGAAATTTATCAAAAAATTCTTAGACTTGCTGAGGGGAAATATCAAGAAATAGAGGAAGAATAAAAATCCGTGAAAAGTCACGGATTTTGTAACTAGATGTTGTTTTCCTTTGTCCATTTTTCATCTGAGGAAAGAATTGCCTTGCCTTCCTTTAAGAAGATTGAACGTCAATGGTTCTTTGATTTTTAGACCCTTTGTATTTAAGATTGAGGCTCTTTTGGCTTAAAACAAATTTGCCGTCAATAAGAATGTCAATATAATTTAAAAGTTCCCTTGCATATGGCACACTATCGCCGAGAAGCTGTTCAAAGACATATCCTGTATAGCAGGCAAGTTCAAGCCCTTTTTCTTTTACAAATTTTGCGATTGGCAAAAGTTCTCTTGCTTGTGACATTGGGTCACCTCCTGAGAAGGTAACTCCATAGAGAAGAGGATTTTTTTGTATTTCATCGCAAATCTTTTTTTGCCTTATTTTTTTGCCTCCTTTAAAAGGGTGGGTTTGTGGGTTGTGACAGCCTTCGCAATGATGAGGACAGCCTTGCGTAAAAATTGTGTATCTAAGCCCAGGACCATCGACAATTGAATCATTGACAATGCCGGCAATTCTTAATTTTTTCATAATAAAAGTCCTTTTAATTTTGAAAATTAAAGCGGACTTTTAAGCCCGCAATAATTATTCTTCGTGATTTAAACCATGTTTTACTCTATCATGCTCTTCGGCGCGTTTCCCATTGTTAAATCTATCAAGTGTTCCGACAAGGTAACCAGTAATTCTTCTTATTCTTTCGAAATTACCTTTGCCGTCGTTTTCCCCTCTGCCGCAGTGAGGACAAACATCACCGATTATTCCGTTATATCCGCAAACCGGGTCACGATCAATTGGGTGATTAATGGCTCCGTAGCCGATTCCCTTTTCCTTCATATGCCTAATGACACTTTCAAAGGCATCAAGGTTGTTTGTTGTATCGCCGTCAAGTTCGATATAGGAGATGTGGCCGCCATTGCATAACGCATGGAAAGGTGCTTCAAGGTCAATTTTCTTTTCGGCACTAATAGGGAAGTAAACGGGGATATGGAATGAGTTTGTATAGTAATCTCTGTCAGTAACTTTGTCAATTATACCATATTTTTCCTTATCGATTCGAACGAATCTACCGCTTAATCCCTCAGCAGGAGTTGCGATGAGGGAGAAGTTGAGTTTATATTCATTTGCCTTCTTGTCTGCAAATTCTCTCATATGTTTGATTATATCAAATCCGATTTGCCAAGATTTTTCACTTTCGCCATGATGCTTTCCTGTCAACGCGACAAGTGCTTCGGCAAGTCCGATAAAACCATAAGTCAAAGTTCCATGTTTCAAAACTTCGCTTATGCAATCTGTTGGACCGAGTTTGTCAGAATCCAGCCAAACGCCCTGTCCCATAAGAAATGGATAGTTGTAAACATGTTTGGATTGTTGAATTTTAAATCTGTCGAGGAGTTGATCGGTAACAAGCTCCATCATTTCATCGAGGCGGGTATAGAATGCTTTAATGTCACCTTTTGCCTCAATTGCGATGCGAGGAAGGTTTATTGAAGTGAAAGACAAGTTGCCTCGACCATATGTAATTTCTCTTGAAGGGTCATAAACATTTCCCATAACTCTTGTTCTGCATCCCATATATGCCACTTCTGTTTCTGGGTGACCTTCTTTGTAATATTGAAGGTTGAATGGGGCGTCTATAAATGAGAAGTTAGGGAACATTCTTTTTGCCGAACATTCGATAGCCATTTTGAATATGTCGTAGTTAGGGTCGCCAGGGTTGTAGTTTACTCCTTCCTTAACCTTAAAAATTGAAATAGGGAAGATAGGAGTTTCTCCATTGCCCATGCCTTCTTCAGTTGCTTTCAAGAAGTTTTTCATAACCATTCTGCCTTCCAAAGAAGTATCTGTTCCAAAGTTTAATGATGAGAATGGAACTTGAGCACCTGCACGAGAATGCATGGTGTTAAGATTGTGGATAAGCGCCTCCATTGCTTGGTGAGTTGCCTCATCGGTTTCTTCCAAAGACTTGCTTGCCGCATAAGATTTGATCTTTTCAAACATTATGTCATCAACATCTTTGAAAGCCTCTTTTTCTGCTTTATCATATTCTTCATTTTGAGCAAGTGTAGGATAAAGAGATTTTTCTTTCTCGATGTTTTTGATTTTATCTATGACTTCTTCTTCGCTAAGAGGGCCAGCTTCCTTTAAAACGTAAGCCTTTGCAAAGTTAGTTCTATAAATCTTTTTGTATGTTTTCATAACGCCAGGAGCACATCCATAATCAAAGTTAGGAACGCTTTGTCCGCCATGCTGGTCGTTCTGGTTTGATTGAATTGCAATGCAAACAAGGGCGGCATAAGTTCTTATATCATTTGGCTCTCTGACATATCCATGTCCGGTATGAAACCCGCCTTTAAATAATTTTACAATGTCAATTTGACAGCAAGTTTCGGTAAGAGTATAGAAGTCAAAATCGTGAATGTGAATATCGCCTTCTACATGAGCTCTAGATTGAACGGGGTCAACAATTGCTTTTGTGAAATAATTTTTTGCACTTTCAGAGCCAAACTTAAGCATTACGCCCATTGGGGTATCACCATCAATGTTGGCATTTTCTCTTTTTAAGTCTGAGTCCTTTGCATCACTGTTGTTAATTTTGTCAAAGGTTTTCATAAGTGATGAGTTTAATTCTCTCACCTGGTTTCTTTTATCTCTGTAAAGGATATATGCTTTTGCAACATCACTATGACCTTTTTTCATAAGGACCTTTTCGACGATGTCTTGGATTTCTTCAACGGAAGGCACCTTATCTTGTGGGAAAGCCTTATCAATTTCTTCTTCAACGGCGACTGCGAGTTTGTGAGCAAGTTTAAATTCCCGATCACCCACGGCGTTCATAGCCTTAGAAATGGCGTTTTCAATCTTGTCAAGGTTAAATTCGGCCTGCCTGCCATCTCTTTTCATAATGTTTTTTACCATAAAAATCTCCTTTCTTGTTACAACATGTAGTGTTTTAGTATAAAAACAATTAGCACATCTAGTGTTGCGAACGTTATATATAGTAAAACTTTTGAAGTTAAAAGTCAATAAATTTTTACAAAAATTTTTGCCGAAATAGGACCTTCGTTATTATAAAATAACATTGATATTTTTCTCATCGGATAAAGAATATTAAAAATTTTTCCAAGGGTTTAAAAGAATAAAAAAAGGGCAAAATAAGGAATGAAGAAAAAGAGTGTGATTGTAAATTTTTGATTGCTATTATTTCTAAATATGTCACTCTCATGTCCTTGTTTGACAAATTGTCGGCGAGTCAAAATATTTTTAGAAATTTTTGTTAAAATGATTGATTGTAAATTAAATATATGTTAAAATATAAATATTAAAAGGAGATTATAATATGTCATCAAGTTTAATAGGATGGTTAATAACCTTGCTGTTTGTCTTAATTTTGACAGGCGGGTTCTTAGTAGGATTATGGAGAGGATTGAAAAGAGCATCATTTAATTTGCTTGTATCAGTTATAGGTGTATTGATTGCTTTGTTCATCACTGCTCCAATTACAGGAGCTGTGCTAAATATAGGAATCGTTTATAAGGGGACAAAGACTCCATTAAATGACCTTATTTTGACAATGCTTTATGAAAACGATAAAATCGCAAACTTAGTAGATGGAAATCCAAATTTAAAAACATTTGTAAGCGGACTTCCAAAGGCGTTAGCTTCGGCAATTATGTTCTTGTTCATTACAATTTTAGTTGAATGCATATTCTATATTATATATAAGGTAATCGCATGCATTTTCTTAAAAAATCGCGAAGGACAGAAAAAGAGAAAATTGCTTGGTGGGGCCGTTGGACTTGTAAAAACTTTCATCGTTGCAATATTTGCTTTTATGCCTCTTGCTGGGCTTATCGGTTTTGGCTCAAAACTTTATAAAACTACTGACTACTCTATTCAAACAGTCAATGCGACGGCAACTACCGAAAGGCCAAATCTTTTGAAAGACAAATTTGCAGACGGCGAAAAGATCGTTAAAGGACTTGAAAACAATCTTTATACCAAGTGCAGCAGTATTTTTGGTTTAGATAATGCACTGTTTGATTATTTAAGTGCCGTAAAAGTTGACGGTGAAAAGGTTTATATTAGACAAGATATTCAAAATGCATATAAAGTAGTTGACTTTGGTTATCAATTAAGCAAAGCAGGTGTAAAAGAAGTTGACTATGAAAAAATTAAATATGACAAGGTAATCAAGCCTATTGAAAATATGACTGACTCAGCACTATTTAGCAAGATAATTTCACCAACAGTCGCAGATGTAATTATAAATTATCAGGACTATTCTTTCTTGCCTGAAGGGAATGATGATATCTATGTTGCGATAGGTGAAAATTTAACTGCTCATAAGGCAACTAATGATTTAGGCGATTACTTCAAAAATGATATTTTATCAGTTGTTCAAACAGTTAAATCTTTAGGCACAAACGGAACAATAAATGATATACTCGAACTTGATAACAAAGATATAAAACAAATTGCCACAACATTAACAAGTGTAAGCAACCTTGATTCATTTGAAACTGCCGTTGAAAATGTTTTAAAAATGAATCTTGTAAGGGCAGGAATTGAACCTATTGCTCAAAAAGTTATAGACAAGGTTATTGAAGAAGCTGATGATATTAATTCTTCGACAGCTGGCTACGATGAGGAAGACTGGGAAGAACTGTCTGATGCTGTAGTTAATGTAGTTAAAGATTTCGGAACCATTCAAGAAAAAATAGATGTTTTCGAAACCATTAAAGACCCTGCAAAACTTTTAGATAAACAAGCAAATTATGATATCATGTCAATTACTAGTTCTTTGGGTGACTTAATTGACAGGGTGACAAGTGTAAAACTTTTACAAAATGCCGAAGGGAAATCGATATTTAACAAGTATCTCGAAGATTATAATATTATGATTCCTTCTGCTCCGGTAAAGGACGGTAAAGGCGAAAGTGTTACAATCACAAACTATAAAGGACTTTTGGAATTCTTAGGTAAACCTCTTACTGCTATCAGAGATGAAGGAATATATGACTTGGTAACGGGTGATGGAGAAAATGTTTTGGTTGAACTTTCAGCTGTCGTATCAAAAGAGGGTAATGAGAACATATTAAATGAAATTCTTATGCCACTTTATCAAATTGAAATGACAAAAAGTATGGTATTCGATGAACTTACTTCATCAGTTCCAGCTGATCAATTAGACTTGTCTAAACTCAATGATTATGACAAGTGGGATAATGATTTAAAACTTATATCAAGTCTATTAAAGACAACTGGAACAAAGATGTTTGCTGGCCAAGATAAATCTTGTCTTCAACTTGTTCTTGATGGGGAATTAGATGTAGTTCTTGATAATATGACTGAAACAGATGTTGAAGGAATTGTTGCTCCAATTTTAAATGCCCTTTCAACAGAACCATTGAAAGAAACATTATTTAATAATCTTGCAACTCAACTTGGAGATGTTATTGGAACTCAGCCATCAATTTCAATTGAAAATGTTACATTTGCTGGAGCAAATGGTCAGACAGGCGAAATAGTTGAAGTAATTAAGAAATTCCTTGCAGTAAACAATCTTTCAAACGATGGCAGCACTTCTGTAAAAGAAATGAATAAAACAACTGTTGCAAATGCTCTTGAAGCAATGAAAGCAAACGCATACAGAGTTGAATTAAGTCAAAACCAGAAAACAGAAGATGGTATATTTAAAGAAACATTTGAGAGTTTTGTTGATAAAGTAAAAGAAGAATATTCGGCAGAGTTTGATTTAATTAAAGCAAATGAAGATTATATGAGACAACTTGGCATAGAGAACTTTGATGAAAAATCAAATTACGGCAAAATTAATTATGTAACATTGTTTGACATTCTCGACTTAGTAGAAAAACAACTTTCTAGAGAATAAGAGGCAAAATGGAGTTTAAACATACACCTGTATTATTGAAGGAAGTCATAGATGGGCTTTCAATCAAAAAAGATGGTATTTATGTAGATTGCACAATAGGTGGCGGGGGACATTCCCGCCACATTTTGTCTCATTTAGAAGGCGGAAGACTTATAGGTTTTGACCGAGATGAAGAGGCGATAAATGTATGTAAAGAAAGGCTTAAGGATTGTAAAAATATAACTTTAGTTCACTCCAATTTCAAGGACGCACCATCTGTTTTAAAGGAAATGGGAATATATGAGATAGACGGTTTTTTGATTGACCTAGGAGTAAGTTCTTATCAGATTGATAACGGAGAAAGGGGATTCAGTTTCTTGCATAATGGAAGACTTGACATGAGAATGGATAAAAATTCAAGCCTCGATGCCTATCAAATTGTAAACACATATTCACAAGAGAAGCTCATCAATTTGCTATATAAGTATGGCGAAGAAAGTAACGCCAAGAAAATTGCTCAGAATATTGTCGAAAGAAGAAAAATAAAACCAATTGAAACGACTTTTGAACTTAAAGACATCATCGAATCATCTTTTCCTAAAAAAATTATTTATGGTAAAGGTGGCGTATCAAAAAAGACCTTTCAGGCAATAAGAATAGAGGTAAACGGTGAACTTTCCG
>CANQBU010000033.1 GCA_947589615.1 uncultured Clostridia bacterium
ACCACTTTTTACGGCTTCAAGCACGCCGCATTCTCCCCCTTCATGTAAACATGAGCGATATTTGCAATTTGGGATATACTCTAAAAAATCGGGATAATATAATCCAAGCTCACGAGGTTCAAGGTCAGTCACCATGGCAAGATTTAAAAGTGAAAAACCGGCAGTATCTGCAACATATCCATTTTTATATTTGAAAAGTTTTACCAGCCTTGTGGTTTGTTTTCCCCTCTCAATCTTCTTTGACAGGTCGCCAATTTCCACTGAAATTTCATCTTTAAACAAAGCTTTTATTATTGAAGATTTGCCTACGGCACTTTGTCCAGCAAGAACAGTTATTCCCTCAATTTCATCTTCCAAATCTTGCAAAATGTTGTTTTTTGCACTTATTTTTAATATTTTATAGTGTTTTTCATATATTTTTTCGACATTATCTATAAATTCACTCGAACAAATATCAATTTTATTGATTACAATGATGGGAATAATATCATTGATTTTACAATAAATCAAGAGTCTATCAAGTAGCGAAAATTCAATCATGGGTTTTTGCGAAATCACTATAAACATCTTATCAATGTTTGCAAGCGGCGGCCTTATAAGCAAATTTTTTCTATTGTAAACGGAAGTGATATTTTCATTAAATTCAACATTGTCGCCAACAAAAATCCCAGTCTCTTTCGTCTTTCCACTAGGCTTCAACATCTTCTCTCCCTCCCCACTTTCTACTGTGAAAAGGTCTGCATTTTTTGAAATCACTCTTCCCTGCAAATTTAACCACCTTTTAAAATTTTATTTCTAAGCTGACCGCAAGCCCCTTCGATATCCTCGCCCATTGTTCGCCGAACGGTCGCAGAAATCTTCTTCTCGTTTAATTTATCGGAAAACTTATATGCCTCAAGTCTTGTCGTGCCAATCAAATTTCTTTCTTTAACACTATTTAATGGTATAATATTTACATGACAATTAAATCCGCGAAGCATACTCGATAATCTTTCAACATCTTTTTCGCTGTCATTTACGCCCTTTATTAGGGTATATTCAAAATATATTCTCCTTCCTGTTTTTTCATAATATCTTTTGCAAGCAGAAATTATCTCTTTTATTGAATATCTGTTTGCGATAGGCATGATTTCCCTTCTCTTCTCGTCCGTTGTCGAATGAAGTGAAATTGTCAAAGTTATATTATACTTTTTCTCTGCAAGCAAATCAATTTTATCCACAAGTCCACATGTCGAAAGAGAGATATTCCTTTGACTTACATTTAACCCCCTTTGAGATGAAACAAGGTCAATAAATTTGCAAACATTATCATAATTATCAAGCGGCTCGCCACTTCCCATTAAGACGATGTTTGTAATCATTCGATTTTTCTTTGTTCCGCCAAGTTCTCTGTTAATTAAAAGTGCTTGTCCAAGAATTTCACCAGCAGTCAAATTTCGAACAAGACCATTTAATGTAGATGCACAAAATTTGCAACCCATGCGGCACCCGACTTGCGTTGACAGGCAAACAGTATAGCCATATTTATATTTCATAAGCACGCTTTCAACAATATTGCCATCCGGATATGAAATTATATACTTTTTTGTTCCATCTTTACTTTCAAAGACCCCTTCTATTTTATAATCGGGATAGTCCTCCCTAATTTGTTCTTTTAAAGCGTTTGGAATGTTTGATATTTCTTCAAGGGTTTTTGCACCAAGGATTGCTTCAAAAATTTGTTCACCTCTAAAAGTTGGCAAATTTTTAACCTTTGCATAAATCTTCATTTCTTCATAGGAAAAATCGGCTAACATTCCACCCTCTTCGTTAAAATATCATTATGTCCATTTATATAGTCTCTTCCAGTTATTCTTTTGCCGACAGGAGACAGGCACTCTTCCACCTCAACGCTTCCGTTTGCACACCCAAAAACAAAATGTTTTTTGTCTTGTAAAATCTCTCCTTCTTCCAAACCATTATTGTCTGCCACACGCAGTTTCAAGATTTTTATCGGTGTGTTTTCAATGACGATATATGTCCCTTCGGTTTGCGACAAAGCCCTAACTCTGTTTACAAGTTGTTCGCTACTCATGCTTGGTTTTAATTCTCCATCAACCTTTTCAAACTTCCTTGTAAATGTCGCTTCTTCCTCATTTTGAACGATAGGAATAATATTTTTATAGTTTTTTAGCACTTTTTCAAGCATTTTACCGCCTAAAATTGCTAATTTTTCTTCAAGTTCAAAATAATATTCACCATTGGTTTCTAGAGTTTCCTGTGCCAATATGTCGCCCGCGTCTACTTTTTGGGCAACTTTCATGATGGTTACTCCTGTGATTTTATCACCATTTAATATACTACTCTGAATAGGTGATGCACCTCGATATTTTGGCAAAAGTGAAGGATGAACATTTACACATGGTTTAAATTCCAAAAAAGCATTGGGCAAAATTTGACCATAAGATGCCACAACAGAATAATCATAATCTATCCCTTCAATCTCATCTAAATGCAAGCGAAATTTGTCATAGGTTTTTACTTCAATTCCATGTTCTTCTGCAAAAACTTTAACTTCTGTCGGAGTTAATTTATGACCACGTCCGCTCGGCTTATCGGGTTGGGTTATAACACAGGAAATCTCAAAACCCTCGTTAATTAAACTTTCTAGCACGATTTTTGAAAATTTTGAACTACCTAAAAATAATATTTTCATATTTCTCCTATAATTTATGATTTTTTAAATATTTTTCTTTATCAAGGCTTTTATCTACAAACACAATGCCATCTAAGTGGTCGACTTCATGACAGATACACCTTGCAAGCCACTTTTCCCCAGTTATAGTAAAAGGATAACCATATCTGTCATAAGCATTGACGGTTATCTTCATTGGCCTCACTACTCTTCCCCGAAAACCTTCAACAGATAAACAACCTTCCTCTTCTACATCTTCGCCTTTAGTCTTAACTATTTCGGGATTTATAAGTTCTATAAACGCATTGTTCACATCAATGACAACTGCCCGCCTAAGCACTCCAACTTGTGGGGCGGCAAGCCCCATTCCATCAAAGGCATACATTGTTTCCTTCATGTCATCAAGTAGTTGCCATAAAGATTCATCAAAATCCACCACGGGTTTTGATTTCTTTCTAAGTCCATCTTCTCCTAATTTTACAATTTTTCTTATTGCCATATTATCTCCTTTAAGACAAGTTTTGTGGATTTACTTCGAAAAACACCGATGTTTTTGATGCCGAATTTACAATATCAAAACATCTATTTTCGATTTCATCCGCTTTTTCAAGTTTTAAGCGCATCATAATCTGATAGCGATATTTATCTTGCAATCTTTTTATTGGTGACTTCATTGCATCAAGATAAATTATTTGGTCACCATATTCCTCTTTCAACTTTGCTATTTCATTATAGCACACTTTTAACAAATCACGAACATGATTTTCATCGAAATCACTGAAAAGTATTCGCAAAAGTCGAGTAAATGGAGGAAATTCGGCGGTTTGGCGTATATTTATCTCCTTTCTGAAAAAACCTTTATAATCATAATTAGATGCAAACTTATATACATAGTGGCGAGGGCTATATGTTTGAAGAACAACCTTCCCTTCATTTTCACTCCTTCCCGCTCTCCCAGCAACTTGAGTGATAAGCTGAAATGTTCTCTCGCTACTTCGATAGTCAGTTTGATACAAACCTTGATCGCCGTCAACTATTCCTACAAGAACAACATCTTCAAAATCATGCCCCTTCGCAATCATTTGTGTCCCGACAAGTATGCAAGGCTTAGTATTTCTAAATTCATTTAATATCTTTTGATGAGCATTTTTTGTCGATGTCGTATCATTATCCATACGAAGAATTTTTACATCTGGAAATATCTCATGCAATTTTTGAACAATTTGTTCAGTCCCCACTGCACCATATTTTATATTGTCGCTCTTACAATTAGGGCATTTTGCCAAAACTTTATATTGCTTCCCGCAATAATGACATTTTAAGCGATTATCTTCCTTATGATATACAAGACTCACATCACAGTCAAGGCATTTTGCGACATATCCGCACTCTCTGCACCTCATAAAAGAAGAAAAACCTCGTCTGTTCATGAAAATCATCGCCTGTTTTTTGTTATTTATCACATTGGCTAAGTCTGCAAGTAATTGATTTGAAAATATTGACGAATTTCCCCTTCTCAGTTCCTCCATCATATCTACAATTTGAACGGGTGGCATAGATTTCCCGTTTGCCCTTACAGGGAGTTCGATAAGTTCATACTCTCCCATTTTCGCCTTTTGATAACTTTCAATTGACGGCGTAGCCGAACCCAATAAAAGCGGACATTTATTATATCTTGCACGAAAGGTAGCGATACTGTGAGTGTCATATCTCGGGTTGGACTCCGATATATAACTCCCCTCATGTTCCTCATCAATAATAATTATTCCCAAATTTTCGAGAGGTGCAAATATTGCCGACCTTGCCCCTATTGCAATTCTCGCTTCACCAGAAAACAAACGTTTCCATTCATCAAAACGCTCTCCTGCAGAAAGCCCGCTATGCAAAAGTGCAACATTGTCACCAAATCGGCTTTTAAAGTTTGACATAATTTGGGGCGTCAATGATATCTCTGGAACAAGCATTATGGCATTTTTATCATTTTGAAGCACTTTTTCAATTAAATTCATATAAATTTCAGTTTTTCCGCTTCCTGTTACGCCATGCAAAAGATAAGTTTTATCATCAACAATTCGCCTTAAAGCATCAAGTTGCCCATCATTTAATTTTACCCTTTTATCATTTTGGGTTATTACAAAGGGAGTCCGTTTTACTTCCCTCTTTTCCTTTTCAATATATCCCTTTTCTAATAATGCCTTAATTGGAGCATAGCCATATTTGTCACCTAGATATGAGGAAGATTTGTCGCCATTTTTTAACTCCTCGATTATTTCAAGTTGTCTTTTTGCAGACTTTGAAATATTTAATTCTTCATTTTGCGAAAGACGATAATATGTCTCAAACAACTCTTTTACCTTTCCTTCACGCATCTCTGCTGGCAGAAACAATCGCAAAATTGAGGCGAGTTTTAAGTGAAATTTTTTTGCCATAAATTTCATAATTTCAAGCATTTCACCTTTAATTGCCGCAAAATCCTCAATTTTTTGGCTAATTTGCTTTAATTTTTCACTCTCATACTCGCAATTATCTTTTATTTTTATAACAAAGCCTTGCAGTTGTCTTTTGCCAAATGGCACTAAAACTCGCATTCCAACCTGCAAATCCATATCCTGCGGAATAATATATTCAAAAACCTTGTCGAGGGCTTTTGCATCTTGGTCGATGATTACCTCTGCAAACATAAAATCTCCGAAAAATATTATAGCATAAATTTTATTTTTAAACAATAAAAAAAGACACTTTAAAAATGTCTTTTTACATTAATAGACTACCGTTATCGGTTTTGATTACCTTCAAAACGTTTTCCAGCTCGCCGTTTTCAACATTGAAGTAGAAATAATAAGTGTCATTTTGATAATCTGCCTCCACTTCATAACATATAACTTCTCTGTTATATTCAAGCGGACTTAGGACAAGTCGGCTTTGCACAATCTCGAAGTTTGAAGGAACTTTTCCCCGTGCATCACTCTCTGATAATATACCACTTTTTATTGTTCGAGAAGTGTGATTTGTAAAATATGTTGTCGCATCATATCCCACAATCATGCCATTTGTTAAATCAATCTTGACTTTCACGAGGTCGGGATAAAGAATTATTCCATTAGATGTTGGTGCAATATTTAAATAGACATCTTCTTTAATTTGGTCGCTCCAAACCACCTGAGCATCTTCAACACCGTTTTCCTTTGCAAATTTAACCGCCAAATCTTTTGCCGAATCCATGTCTATTGTCGCTTCTCCGTCTCTGCCTGCCCCGCTTATTGTCAAAATATGTCCACCTACTTTTGAAATTTGAATATAAAGCATTTCATTGTCTGAATTTTTTATTCTGAAATTATATGTTTCAAACCTTCCTTTCGTTTCGCCTTCATATTTTATTTCGGCAGTATTTTTAAATTGCTTTTTAACTATTTCCTCAGCTTGACCTTTGCTTACCGTCTCTCCCTTCAAGCCCTTGACTTTACTGTCTGTGACACTGTCTGAGAATGGACCATCATAAATCATAGTCGGATATTCAATGGCATTACTTTTTGACAATGTTAAAAGTTGAGAAAAATTATTATTTTTAACTTCAATATCAATATTATCAATGATGGAATATCCCTTTTCCATTTTTCTCTCAAATTCATTTAGTTGATATTTAAGTTGTAAAATGCTTTCATGAATATCATTTAAAGTTGAAATTTCTTCCTTTGTCAAAGCAGTGCCATCAATCATTTTGTCGGCAAGGGTTGAAGTATAGCCCGACACTTGATTTACAAATCGAACTATTTCTTGGATATCCGTTTGCGACAATGGCAACTGCGAAACCGAAATTTCCGCTTCGCTTGCATTTTTAGATGCTTCAAGAAGGGTCTTTCTTTGATAGGATACTCCATTTGAATTTAATGTTTTCGACAATTTATTTTCAAGATTATTTACACTATCAAGCATATTATAAAAATTTTCATTGTAAACATTTGTAAGTTCATTTTTATATTCCATTGCTTTTCCATCGGCTATTCCAAAGCCAACGCCCAGTCCAATCGTGGACAAGCCAAGCACTCCCGTCGCTATCGCAAGTCCTATAATTGCACCCTTGTTCTTCTTATTTTTCTTTTTCTCATCAGCAAGCACACTCTCTTTGCGCTCTTCCTTTTTTTCTTCCATAAATCTCTCCTTTTAAATCGCGAAAACATGCTTTCCTATTGTAACCACAGTTTTTCTTGACCATATCCAAGAGCTTGTCGCTGTGGCAGGATTGTAATAATATAAACAGCCGTATGTTGGATCCCAACCATTCAGTGCATCTTGAGCCGCCTTATATGCAGTGCTGTTTGGCGAAAGATTTATTTGACCATCACTAACTGCAGTGAAGGCGTATGGCTGATAAATAACTCCTGAAATTGTATTTGGGAAAGATGGGCTTTTAACTCTGTTTAATATAACCGCCGCAACCGCAACTTGTCCAGTATAAGGTTCTCCTCTTGACTCCGCATACACGCATTTTGCAAGAAGATAAAGGTCATTTGAAGATTGGGTAGGCTTACTTGAAGACAAGGTCATTCCAAGTGCAGCCGCCGTTTTAGGGCCAACAATTCCATCAACAGCAAGTCCATTTTTTCTTTGAAAATCTTTGACCGCTTGTTTTGTTTTTGCTCCATAAATGCCATCAACTGACCCTTTATAATATCCCCATCGCTTTAATTTTGTTTGAACTGTTCGGTTTTCGGCAGTGGTGAGCGTTTCAACAATTTCTCCGCCATTTTCAATAGCATTATTGTTCATTGTAAAACCAAAGCCTGCAAATGAAAATGCAAATATAAAGAAAAGTGCAACAACCATCATTAGTTTGTTTTTCATAGTTTCCTCCTAGATTACACTTTTAATTATCTCCCAAATCTTAGAAATATATACAATATTGTCGGAATTTTGCGAATTTGTGAAGCAAAACGCCGGAAAAACCAGGCACCACCAATTATCCCCCTCTGCATTGCCAAGTTTCAAAATCAAAGCATCGTAATAGCCTTCTCCTAAAGTAAGATTGTCATAAGTCCTTGCCGGGAAATACTCATTGTCTATTTCCGCCTTACATTCATATGAAAAACCCTCACTCTTTAAAACCCCATTTGCCACATCTTCTATATGGTCAAAATTCTTTTGCATAACACTTTTTGCCTTGTCAAATGTTTCTATGTCGGCAAGCAATGGAATTAAAGCATCGACGACCGCCTCTTTAACCATGTATTTCACTCTTTGATCTTCATCGGAATTGGAGTTTGCCCGAATATGAATTCTGAGGTATTCTTTTTGAGGCTCGCCAATGGTTTTCATGGGACAAAAAACAAAAACTAAAACCAGTCCTATCACGCACATCACACCTAAAATATATTTCATAATTTCTCCTTGTGAAACAATTATTTCCATCAAAAAGTGTAAAAAACAATAAAAAATAGGCAAAAACTGCCTATTTTGACGATTTTTTATTAAATTATTCTACACGCTGATAAAATAACACCAATGGAGTATCGTCTGTTGTCGGAAAAACTACCTCTGGATTTTGGGCAACAATCTGTTCTTCTTTTACTTTTGCCTTCTTAGCGACAGACCACAAATCCTCGCCTGCAGGAGCGAAAATCACTTCCATTGCATAGTCCTTTTTCCCATATTCATCAAGTGCTGTAGCGTCGCTTATTACTCCTTGCGCCTCTTCGTGACAATAGTTTACGCTTGCTTTTACCTTCGCATCATAATATATTTCACGCCCCTTTTTCACAACAACATCGACATCATTTAATGTAGCATCAATATAAAGGCTTCCTCCTTCCTCCTCGCCATACTTATCTGACAAAATAAATGGAACATCAAGTTGAACACTGTGCAACGATGAATCTTCATCATTTAGATATACAACGCTTGTCTTTGCAATTCCCTCTATTGTAATTTCTCCGTCCTTTATATATGCATTTGTTACAGTCAAACTGTTTCCGCCATTGAAAAGCAATTTATCTACGCGTGGATGCTCTTCTTCCAAAGTGAGTGAGCCTTCTATTTTACCCTCAACAATTTCGAGTGGGCTTACTTTTGTCATTGAGAATGATTCTGTCGTCACATTCAATTCATTTTTGGTGCTGTATAAATCTTGAATAACACCTCGTTTCTCCTCTTCAAATGCCCTTGCCGAAATGGTTACAGGGACTTTTACAACTATTTTCCCACCCTTTTCGTCTTGAACAATCTCGGTCACTACGCTTTCCTGTTTTACAAAAGCATCGCCTTCAACAAAACTTTCACGTGTGCAGGAGGCAAGCTCCACCTCTTCTTTGAAGGTATCATTCACATAGCCACTTTCAAATTTATCGTCTTCATTTAGATATAGCACTCTTGAAATTACATCGCCGCTTACAGAAACGAACCCTACTCCGGTGTCAACACTTCGAACCAAAACATGGCTTTCAGTGAGTAAAACTTTCTTTATGTTTTCTCTTAAATTTATC
This sequence comes from uncultured Clostridia bacterium, assembly GCA_947589615.1. Lineage (GTDB taxonomy): Bacteria > Bacillota > Clostridia > Christensenellales > UBA1242 > Caccovivens. Next base: position 9,151 of record CANQBU010000033.1, read on the forward strand.
TCGCTTTCAACTGTGGCTTCGCCGTTTGCATTTCCTAAATATTTTATTAAGGTCATTTCATCTTGTTTTAGGCAGACGTCATCATCGTTACAAGCAAGGCATGCGACCTCTTTATTTGAAATGAGAAATCCGCTTTGTTCCAACATGACTCCCACTTTTACCATTTCGCCACCAATCGACTCTACATTATAATCAATAACCTTTACTTTCACAAAAGCATCTTGCCCATTTTGAATGTCTCCTCCTTCAAACTTTGATGAAAAAGGACAGGTTGAACAAGTAGAATTTATCTCACCATCTTCCCCCAAAACAACAAGTTTTAAATCGACCGCACCCGAATAATTGACTACGCCATTGAGAGTCTCACTGTTAAGCACATATCCCTCAACCGACAAAGACAATATCTTTGCGACGCTGCTTCCTGCCGAAAGGTTACATTCAACGGTTATTTCCCCTTTATTGAAATCCACCTTTTTTGCAACTTCAAATTTTTCCTTTTCAAATGCCATACTACCTCCAAATACATTTACGAGATATATTTACGAGGCTTTTAACCATTTTATTACTATTTTGTTTAAAATTTTAAATTCTTGGCAAAAATTATTCAGGAGGAGTATTATGCGAAAGGCTGGACTTAGTATTGATGAGGTAAAAGACAAAATTCTTTCATTGAAAGGGCGAACCGTCGAAATGAATGTAAATCGGGGAAGAAAGAAATACGATACCCTCAGTGGCATAATAAAAGATGTCTATCCAAGCGTATTTACTGTCGCCATAGAAGAAAAAAACATTCAAACTTTTTCATATTATGATGTCCTTTGCGGAAATGTCATATTCATTGAAGATTAAAATTAAGTTTAAGTTTAATAAATGAAAGATTTATATAAATTTGCAAGCATATAGGCACTCCTTATCAAAAAAGCATATTGATTACCTTGCAAGGTCAAGTTTCAATATGCTTTTTTGTTTTTTATTCTTCCCTTTCTGGTTCATCAAATTGCGAGTTGTATTCCTCTATTTCACTCCTTAAATCATCAGGAAAATCAAATTTGTAAATATCTATTGGAATATTTTTCTTTTGACACTCTTCAATATAATAATAACTTTTCAAAATTTGCTTGCTATACTTATAAATATCGTCATTCACAGGCTCTTTTCTTCTGTCATCATCAAAATCTTCTTTCTTTATGTTTGTCATACGCTTCACCTATCAATTAGTCTTCTTCATAAGGGTTTTTCTGTTTACCCATTACAATTTGGTTTCTTCTATCGATATCATAGTAGATCTTGTCAATATCAAGTTTCTTTGACATTGCGACAATTGGTGGAGCAGACTTCTTCTCCATACATTTAGTTTCATAGAATGGCGTCATTACATCTTTCATAATCGCTTTACGGAATATCTTTGCAACGACAGTCCATCTTGGAAGTTGTCTTAACTCTTGTTTGTCAAGCAAAGGTTTTCTATTTCTATGAGTGGAGATTGTAATATTTTCACCATTAGATGCAACATCTCTGTTTGTCTGTCGAGATCGTGAAATTTCTTCATTAAATACGGTGGTTTCACCGCACGCTTCGGAGAAGGCTTGAATTGTTGTTGGGTCTTCTGAACCTAAGAACACTTCCATTTGGAAGTTACCACGAATGTTTTGCGCCTCATCAGGACCATATTTAATATCAAGTTGTTTATATGACTGCAAAATTATTTCGAAGAATATCTTTCTTGAACGAGATACTGTAACCATTGTTCCGAAGTTTGGAACGGCTGGCATGTTACCAAATTCATCAAGAATGAAGTAAACAGGTCTTTTTAATGTTCCGCCCTTACCTGTCTTTGGATTGACAGTCTTATATAATTGGCTTATACACAGAACACCAAGAGGGTGTCTTTCTGTTTTATGGTCTGGAATTCTTATAAAGAACGCAGTTGGAACTTCTGGAATCTTTGTAAAGTCAATATCCGTTCCGCTTGTCAAGAAAAGTATACCTTCATCACCAAGAGTTTTACCTATTGACGATGATAATGTCGAAAGGAATGACCTTTGAGTTACACCACCGGCAAGACATACACCGCTCAT
>CANQBU010000034.1 GCA_947589615.1 uncultured Clostridia bacterium
GATGGAGTAGAAGTTTCAACAGGACCTCTCGGACAAGGTGTTGCAAATGCAGTTGGAATGGCTATTGCACAAACAATGTTTGCTGAAAGATTTAATAGTGTAGGTTTTCCATTAATAGACCATTATACCTACTGTTTGGCGGGAGACGGTTGCCTTATGGAAGGGGTGGCGCAGGAGGCATGCTCACTCGCAGGCAATCTTAATCTTAACAAACTGATTTTATTATACGATTCAAACGATGTCACTATGGATGGAAGCTTAAATTTGAGTAATAGAGAAAATGTCGTCAAAAAGTTTAAGTCTATGGGATGGAATGTTATTCATTGTAATCGTGCTAACGATTATAAAGCGTGCTCATTTGCAATAGCGAAGGCAAAACGGGCAAGTAAGCCTACTATAATAATATTTAAGACAATTATTGGCATCGGAACTGATAAGGAGGGAACATCTTCAATTCATGGACTTGCATTGAATGCTGAAGAACTTAAGGTTTACAATAAAAAAATGGGAGTTGTTGAAAACTTTTATTTGCCAAATGATGTTCGTGATTGGTGCATGGCAAGTTCAAGACGAGGGAAGTTATATCACGAAAAATGGAATCAAAATCTTGCTGTATATGCCAATTCAAATCCTGAATTATACAGGCAATTTACTACTTTCTTCGATAAGAAAAAAATAGACTTTGACAAAATTTCTCGGAATTTATATAAATGGGAAGGGAAAAGCGGAAGAGAACTTAACAAGGCGATTTTAAATGAAATTGCTGAGAAACTACCCCAGGTCGTAGGTGGGACGGCAGACGTCATACAAACTAGCCTGGCATATATCGATGAAGGCGGAAATTATAATCCTGGAAACAGGCGTGGCCGAAATATTCATTTCGGAGTGCGTGAACATGCAATGGCGGCAATCATAAACGGCATAAGTTTATATGAAGATTTTATTCCTTTCTGTTCAACATTCTTGGCATTTTCTAATTATATGTTGCCAGCAATAAGGATGTCTGCATTCATGAATTGTAACTCATTGTTTTTATTTACGCATGACTCAATTTATGTAGGTAAGGACGGACCTACGCATCAACCTATAGAACAACTTGCCCAACTTCGATTGATTCCAAATTTGAATGTTTTTAGACCTTGTGATGGAAACGAAATGCTTGCCGCATATAAATATTATCTCGAGAATGAAGGTCCTACGGCGATTGTTTTTTCAAGACAGGAACTAGGGATTTGTGACGGAAAATTTAAAGATTCGCAGTTCGGCGGATATATTTTAAAACATGCCCAGAAAGAAGCAGAGATTGTTATATATGCAACAGGAAGTGAAGTGTCGTTGGCTTTAAGCGTTTATGAGGAACTTGAAAAAAGATATGATGTAAGTATAGTCTCTATTCCTAGTTTAGATGTTTTTGAAAAACAATCTCCATCTTACAGAAATAGAGTGCTGCAATCTAATGCAAAATTAAAGGTTGCGATTGAGGCTTCAAATGATAATGTTTGGTATAAATATATTGGCAAAGACGGCTTGTTAATAAATGTCAATGATTATCAAACGAGTGCCGATGGAAAAGAAGTTTATACGAGGGCAGGTTTCAATACCAGGGATATAGTAAGAAAGATAAGTAGAATTATGGTGAAGTAACCGATAAAAATAGATATCATTCGACAAAATTCGACATCAAAACAAATACACGAAAATTCATCTCTTTGTATAATATATAAAGAGGTGATTTTTATGTTTAATAAGAAAAGTATTGTTTTATCGGGAGTTGATGATAATTTAAAAAGGGCGGTTCTTACTTTAGAATGTGATGGAAAACTCGCAAAAGGCAAACTTCGTTTGTATAATTTTTCAACAGAGCCAAAAGGGATTATAAGTTTGGGTTTTATAAATAACGGAAAGGTGGTCAAAGCAGGGCTAATAAAAACGGCTAATATGCTTTATACTTTTGCATGCCAAGTAAGCGATAATATGGATAATTTTTCATGTGCGGTAGTGAATTTTTATAATGGAGAGCCCACTCCGTTATTATATGGCAATAGTGATGGATATGCCGAACAAAGTGAGGTTTTCAGTAAAGTTATAGGAGATTTAAGTGCTGCAACAAGCATGAAAGACGTTGAGGAAACTTTAGATAGATATAATATTGATTTTGATGATGAATATAAAGAAGAAATAGAAAATCAGATAGATAAGTGCGTTTCAAAAGAAAATTGTAATGATTGCGAAGAATGTTTATATAAGCAATATTATCTTCAAAATGTCAAGGCTAGTTCAATGAGCGATCAATTAGAAGGCGAGGAGGCTGAAGAAAGCGAACCTGCACAGGAAAATAAATTTTATCTTGAACTTAAACCTCAAATAGATAAATTATTTGAAGAAAATCCGAGCGAGGATTATCTGGAAGAGCTTATCCCTAATTCGAAGTGGGTTAAGGTTTCTATTGATGAGAATGGGAATTATTATGTTTTGGGATTAATTTATGAGGATGAAAATTTAAAATATCTTTGTTATGGTGTTCCTGGCGTTTATCAAAAGAATGCTCCGCGAGAGCTTTCAGGTTATCCTATTTGGTTTCCGCTTGAGCAATCTAAACCCGAGGGTTTTGGATATTGGTTGTCATATCAAGATGCCGATAGTGGCGAAAGTGTAAAGGCAATAATAGTATAAGGAGCACCATGAAAATCTCGTTATTTATTATTTTATCGATTTTGATACTAATTCTTATCATTTTTGCCTTTTATTTAATTATAGGGCAAATATTATTTTATGCCGTTTTAACGAATAAAGGAAAATACTTTAAAAAATTTAGAAATAAATCACTTGAGAAAATACGAGAAATGGATACTTCAATATTTAAAAATTACCAAAAGCTAGAAATCGAAGGCTGGGATAAAATGAAACTAGCAGGATTTTATAAAGATAATAATTGTGATAAACTTGCAATTTTAGTCCATGGATTTGGTTCAAGTCATTATGAAATGAAAGATTATGCTTCAATCTTTGAAAAAAGAGGATATGATATCTTAGCTATTGACAATCGCGGACATGGAGAAAGTGAAGGGTATATACTTACTATGGGAGAAAATGAAAGAGAAGATTTGTTGCTTTGGATTAACAAAATGCTGGAACTAAAACCCAAACTTAAAATCGTGCTTTTCGGAGTTTCGATGGGTGGAACGATTGTAACATTAGCTGCAGGAGAGAATTATAAGAATATAGTCTTGGCAATTGAAGACGGTGGATATGACAATGCAGAAACATTATATAAATATTTATTTGCGAAAAAGCGAATTTATAAACCTTTGTATAAATTATTTTATAATTACATTAAGAAAACAAAATTTATAAATTTAAGCAAAGTAGATACAGTTTCAAAATTAAAACAATGCAAATTACCCATATTGTTTATTCATGGAGCGAAGGATACTCTGGTGCCTTTAGAAATGATGTATAATATGTCTACACAAATTCCAGAGCATAGAAGACAGACTTATGTTGTGAGCGATGCGGGACATGGAAATGCCTACGGTCAAAATCCAAAACAATATGAAAGAGAAATAGATAAATTTTTATCAAAATACAAAATGTGAAATTTAAAAAATTGTATTTGTTAAAATTTGTGATTTTTTGCTGTTATTTTATAAAAAAAGAGGATTTTTTTATTAATTATCCTCTTTTTTGTCACTTTTCGATTTTAATAATTGATATTCAAATATCGCTTGTTCCTTCTGTTTTTCCAATAAATTTTGTTTTCCTTTTTCCATTGTAATTTGAAATCTTCTTTCATTTTTCAGAAAATCAAAATATTCATTTTCATTTAAATCGCTATCAAGGTAAAGTTTTCTATCGTTAGGATTATATCTATATAAGGGCCAAAAACCACAATCTACAGCTCGTTTGCTTTCTTGCATCATGTCTGAAAGTTCAAAGCCTTGATTGATGCAAGGGGAATAAGCGATAACAATGCTTACTCCATCATATTCTTGTGCTTCCTTTAAGGTTTTTATTGCGTGATTCATATTGCCGCCAAGACAAATTTGACCCACGTAAACATCTCTATAATTCAATGCAATTTGTCCGAGATTTTTCTTTGCGACTTTCTTTCCGCTATCGGCAAATTTGACACTTGAGCCAGTTGGTGTGGCTTTGCTTGCTTGCCCACCAGTATTGGAGTAACTTTGATTGTCTAGCACAAGAATATTAACATTTTCACCGCTTGCTAGAACATGGTCAAGCCCTCCATAACCAATATCATCGGCCCAACCATCACCGCCTACAATCCAAACCTTTTTGTTCTTATTTTTGGTGTAGTTATTGCCAAGATGTATGCCAAGCCCAAATTCTGCGTTGTCTTCAAACAAACTATTTGCCCAGAAAATTCCTCCTTTTTCATCTTTGCTATAAGGACATGAGCCAAAACTGCCACCATAAATTGATGAACAGCCTGTGGCATTTGCTATCATCATATTGCTTCCATTAAGCATAGTTAAAATTTTGATATAAGGAGTTTCTCCGCATCCTGCACATGCGCCTGAGAACTCAAATAAACTTTTGTTAAATTGAAGTCCTTTGGCTGTAGTAGGCGAGAAAAGTGTTTGAGGTTCATTTTTTAAATCTTTCAAAGAATTGTAAATCTCTTTTTGAGTTTCATAAATTTCTTCAGTTCCCTTCATTTCAAGAGCTTTTTTAATTGCAGGGCAGGTTTTAGCACAAACTCCGCAGCCTGTGCAATCATCAGGAGAAAGAAGTATTTTGAAAAGTTTTCCGTTAAGGCCTATTGCTTTTATAAAGTCATCTTTATTCAATTTTTCATCTATTAAAAGGGTTTTTAAGGCAGAATGTGGGCAGGCTATAACACATTGACCACACTGAATACAATTTTCTTTAATCCATTGAGGAAGTCGAGATGCAATGCCTCTTTTTTCGAATTTGCTTGTTTCGAGAGGTGTTGAACCGTCAGGTTGGAATTTTGAAACTGATATTGAGTTTCCTTCCATTTTCCTCATTGGCAACATAATGTCTTTGAAAAATTTATCATCTATATTGTGATGCTCTTCATAATCTTTGCCTTCCAAAGATTCAACTTTAACTTCTTGTGCCGAATGTAATGCTTTTTTCATTGCTGCAATATTTTTGTCGACAACTTCTTGACCTTTAACTGCAAAAGTCGTTGAAATCGATTTGGAAATGAATTTTTCAATATCTTCGTCATTCAAAAGATTTGCACATTTAAAAAGGGCTGTTTGCATTATGATATTAATTTTGCTTCCCAAAGAATTCTCTTTTGCGATTTTTTGTCCATCTATTACAAAAAGCCGTGAATGTGTCTGTTTTAATTTTTCGACATAATTTTTAGGCAAAACCCTTCCTATTTCATCTTTATTAAAGATTGTATTTAAAATGACTATGCCATTATCTTTTAAACCAGAAAGGCAATCATATCTTGTTACAAATGAAAAGTTATTAATAGATATGACATTTTCAGAATTAACTAAATATTCGCTTTTAATAGGGTTATCACTGAGCCTTAAGTGACAAATTGTAAGGCTTCCTGATTTTTTTGAATCATATTCGAAGTAACCTTGAACATATTTGTCATAATTTTCACCAAGAATCTTTATTGTTGATTTACCGGCAGAAACAGATCCGTCAGAACCAAGGCCAAACATTTTTATAGAAAAATTATCATTTTCGATTTTGCATTTTTTAATTTCAAGCGATGAATCGAAAAGGTCGTCATTGATTCCTATTGTAAAATCATTTTTAGGGGTTTTGCTAAGCATATTTTGTAAAACAGTGTGGACACAATCTGGATTAAATTCTTTGCCTCCAAGCCCATAGCGTCCACTTAATATGTTTAAATTTTTATTTTGCAGAGCAGAAACCACATCGAGATAAAGAGGCGGTTTAGCACCATTTTCTTTTGTTCTGTCTAGAACGGTAATATTTTTTACATTTTTTGGTAAAGCATTGACAAATTGTTTTTCTAGAAATGGACGATAAAGCCTTACTGTAATTAAGCCTAAATTGCAGTCTGGGTGAGCTGAAATATATTCTTCAATTGTTTTACATGAAGAGCCCATTGCAACAATAACATTTTCGGCATTCTCTTTTCCAAAATATTCGTAGCCGCTGTAATGAGTCCCAGCAACTTTATTGATTGTATTGAAAATTTCATCTAAATTTTTTTCTATTGACAAATAGTTTTCGCTATTGCGCTCTCTATTTTGAAAAAATACATCTGGATTCTGAGCGGTTCCGAATTGTTTATCTTGATAACTATTTAAAAACTTCTCCGCCGAATCTCCAAGCAAATTTTTTATTTCCTTGTCCTCAAAAACCTTTACTTTTTGAATTTCATGACTTGTTCTAAAGCCGTCAAAGAAATGAAGAACGGGTAAAGAGGATTTTAAAGCAAGTAAATGTGATGCTAGTGCAATGTGATTTGCTTCTTCCACGGAGCAAGAACCAAGAAAGATAAAGCCACTGCTTCTTACTGTCATAATATCGGAATGATCGCAAAAAATGGAAAGTGCGTGACTGGCGACAGACCTTGCCGCAACATGTATGACGGCGGGCAAACATTCTCCTGCAATTTTAAACATATTTGGAAGCATGAGCAAAAGTCCTTGACTTGATGTAAAGGTGCTTGATAAAGCATGCGAAGAGAGTGCACCATGAAGGACACCAGCCACGCCTGCTTCCGATTGCATCTCAATCATTTTTACTTCTTGATCGAATAAATTGTGTTCATCTTTAGAATTTAAAGAGGAACAGTATTCAGCTATGGGACTAGAAGGGGTAATAGGATAAATAGGCACAACTTGTGAAAGTTTATATGCGATTTGTCCGACTGCTTGTGCCCCATCAATTATAATATTTTTCATTTTGACTCCACAATTAAGTATATTATTTTTGACAATTTAAGTCAATCTATTTTTCTTAAACATTTTACTTTTTTAAAAAAGAATATTATAATTTACTTATGAAAAGAATTTTATTGACAATAGAATATGACGGAACAAATTATTGTGGTTGGCAAAAACAGCCCGATCAAAAAACAATACAAGGTGAAATTGAAGAGAGCATTTATAAAAGTATAGGGGAAAAAGTGGAACTTTTCGGAAGCGGAAGAACGGATGCTGGAGTTCACGCCTTGTCACAGACTGCACATTTTGATTTAAATGTTCAAGTTCCAATTTCAAAATTGGCATACATTATCAATAATGCATTGCCAGATGATATTGTAATTAAAAAAGCGGAGGAAGTAGACTCTGATTTTCACGCAAGGTTTTCGTTAAAAAAGAAAATATATCTGTATAAAATTTACAATAATCCTGAAAAGAATGCTTTTTTATCAAAAACTTCTGCATGGGTTCGTGAGGAACTTGATATTAGTAAAATGAAAGAAGGGGCTGCTTTATTAGTAGGAGAGCATGATTTTAAAGGCTTATGTTCTTCAAAAACCTGCACTTTAAACTTTATAAGAACTATATATGAGATAAATATTTTCAGACAAGAAGATTTTGTCTATGTAGAAGTTGTCGGGAATGGCTTTTTGTATAATATGGTTAGAATTATCGTGGGAACGCTTGTAGATTTTGCATTAGATAAGATAAGCCTAAATGATATAAAGATTGCAGTCGAAGAAGGAGAAAGGTCAAAGGCGGGACACACCATGCCGCCCAACGGGCTGTATTTAAAAGAAACAATTTATTAATATTAATTGATTTTTGCTAGCATTTGTGATATTATTAAAAAGGTTATGGAGAAAAATATGATTACAGACGAAAATTTAAGAGAATTATGGATAAAATTTTTTACTGAAAAAGGTTTTAAAAGAATTGAAGGGTATTCTATTATCCCCGAAAATGATCCTACAGTTTTATTTACTACAGCAGGAATGCATCCATTAGTGCCTTATTTGCTTGGAGAGCCTCATCCTGCTGGAAATAGAATTTTTGATATTCAGAGATGTGTTAGAACAACCGATATAGATTCTGTCGGAGATGATAGTCATTTAACTTTATTTGAAATGCTTGGCAATTGGACGCTGGGTAAATGCAATAAAAGAGAGATGATTCATTTGTCCTATGAATTTTTGACAAGCCCGGAATATTTGGGTATCCCAAAAGAGAAGTTGGCTGTTTCTGTTTTTGAGGGGAACGATGTTGCTCCTAAAGATGAAGAGGCATATAATTCATGGAAAGAGTGTGGGATTTCTCAAATCTTTTATTTACCAAAGGAACATAATTGGTGGGATTTAGGTGGCGGAGAAGGTCCTTGTGGACCTGATACTGAAATGTTTTATGATACAGGAAAGCCCAAGTGCAGTCCAGAATGCAGTCCCGCGTGCTCGTGTGGAAAGTATCTTGAAATTTGGAATGACGTTTTTATGCAATACTTTGTAAAAAAATCAGGCGAAAAGGCTCAAAAATTAGCTAGACCAAATATTGATACTGGAATGGGGCTTGAAAGAACAATATGCGTTTTAAATGGAACAAAAAGCGTATATGACATTGGATGTTTAAAGGATGTCATAAATTTTATAAATGAAAACGCAATAAAAAAGTATGATTATGATGAGACCTCAAAGAAATATTATCGTATTATAACAGACCATATTCGTTCATCTGTGTTTATTTTGGGAGATGCAAGGGGAGTTACTCCTTCTAATGTTGGACAAGGTTATATATTGAGAAGATTTTTAAGAAGAGCCATCAATTGTGCAAGATATATTGGGCTTGATTGTGAAAAATTTGCTGACATAGCCGATTTGTATGTTGATAAATATGGAAAATACTATAACGACATTGATCAAAAGAGAGAATTCATTAAAGAGGAAATTTTAAAGGAAGTTGAAAAATTCTCAAAAGCAATAGAAGAGGGATATAAAGAATTTGAAAAAGTAATAAAGGGAATTGAAAAACACAAAGAATTTGCCGCAAAAACAGGAGAAAAAGTTGAAAACAAACTAAGCGGCAAGGCGGTCTTTAGACTTTATGATACATTTGGATTTCCTTTTGAACTTACAAAAGAATTGGCTAAAGAAAGAGGCTATGAAGTAGATGAAGAAGATTATCAGGAAAAATTTAGGGAACATCAAGAGAAATCAAGACAAGCTGCTGCCGGAACATTTAAAGGCGGACTTGCTGATAGTTCAAAACAAAGTGCGTATTTGCATACCGCAACCCATCTTCTTCTTGCCGCTTTGCAGCATAAATATGGTAAAGATGTAAAACAACGAGGCTCAAATATTACCCCTGAGCGTTTGAGATTTGATTTTAACCTTGATCATAAAATGACAAAAGAAGAACTTGATGAAATAGAAAATTTTGTTAATAATGTGATACAAAAGGAGATTACGGTTATTTGTGAGGTTATGAGTTTGGAAGAAGCAAAAGATAGTGGTGCGGAAGGTATTTTTACAAATAAATATGGTGAAGAGGTAAAAGTTTATACAATAGGAGAAGTAAGCAAGGAAATTTGTGGTGGCCCACATGCGGAAAATACGAAGGATTTGCACCACTTTAAAATATTAAAAGAGGAATCTTCTTCAAGTGGAATAAGAAGAATTAAGGCAATTCTTGATTAATTTATTAAATAATAATTGCATTTTAAATAAATATGTGCTAAGATAATTGTAATAGGGGGGCGTTATGGCAAAAGGTAATGTAAGAAAAGGTTTTGCGACCTACATTCTAATATTGCTTATGGCAATTGTTGCAACTTTTTTAATTTTAATAGTTGTTGCAATTTTTTCTCCATTTAAAGACATATTGGGATTTAAATATTTTTCTTTTAAGGAGAAAGGTTATGTTTACAAAGTGGATGGGGCTTCAAAAGACGATTTGATTAATTTTGAGAATCTAAAAAAAATTAATATAAATTGCAATTATGCAGATGTAAAAATTGAAAGAAGTGATAAAACTGATAAGACTGCCTTATATTTTGAAAACTATTCGGTTGGTTTTGCAAGGGCCGATCAAGATGTAAGTTTTTCTTACGATGTATATTATTTTAATGAAAATAAGCAAATTTTAAATATCGATATTCATGAACCTGAGGGATTATTTTACTTGAGTAAAAATATTTCGGTTAGTATTTATGTTCCTATTCTTGATGAAGATCAGAAAGTTTATGATAAATCTTTTGAGCATACAGAAATCAATATTGTAAATACTTCTGGTGACATATTTATTGGAAATAATTCGAAGCCAGATTATAATGTTGATAATTCAGGCGTTGTTATTAACGTAGATAAGTTATCTATTAAAAAAACATCTGGTAAAGTTATGTTCCGCAAATATGCTGGTTCTAACTTTGGTGATGTTTTCATTAAAATAGACAAAGGAACTGTTGAATCTGTAAATGACTTGACGATTCACAATTTAAATATCTTTTCATCAAAAACAAAGTTTAAGATGGGTAAAATAACCTTTACAGGCGAAACGGCTGTTTTGAAATTAGGAAATTCGAAATTTTATGCAGAGGAATTTGTAGGAAATATCAATCTTTCAATTCAAAATGGTTACTTTGATATGGATAAATTAGAGGGCACATTAATTTCTGATAATTCTGAAAAGAGAATGGCAAAGGCAACAATTTATATTAAAGAAGTTCAAGGAAATGTTTCTTTACCTTTTGCTTATAAATCGCGTATCGATTTTGATAAAATTGACGAGGGAAGTCAACTTCAGATAAGAGGAACTGAAGGTGATGTAACAATTAAAGAACTTAACGGTAGTGCATGGATAGAAACAACAAAAGGCGATATAGATGTCAACACTTTTGCAAATGATTTAAGTGTTAGGACCACATCAGGTGATATTAATGTTGTTTATAACAACAAAGAAATAGCCGACGGAATAGAATTGACGACAATTACAGGTGAGATAAATCTTCAAGTAAGAAAAGATTTGGCATTTATGTTGGAAGTTTATGATACGCAAGGCAATGTAAGATCAAGTTCTAAAGTAAGCGTAGATATTTT
>CANQBU010000035.1 GCA_947589615.1 uncultured Clostridia bacterium
AATGGGGGTTCTACATTAGTAACACCAACCAATTTAGAAAAGTGGGTATTGATTAGCGGAAAGTATTTCCCTAAAGCCCTTACTTGGCTTGCATAATTCAGACTAAAAAAGGATGTCAGTTTGACATCCTTTTTTGATACATAATTATATTTAAAATGATTTTACTTCTTCTTTGTTACGGTGTAAACGCCCGCTGCTTCCTTAGCTTGGTATCCTTCTTTTACAAATGAAACAGGCTCGCCTTCAGAGCGTGAATCGGCAGGGTTATATCCGGTGAAAGAACCGCCAGTTACAACGATTGATGCCTTTCCCGCTTTTCCGTTTTCATCTTTAAGGTTAAGCATATACTTGATATATTCTGGATGAGCAGAGTTCTCAATTTTGTAATCGCCACCTTTAACTTCAGCCGAGCCATAAGTTACATACACGACAGAGCAGTCTGCAGTGTAGGAACCGCCTTCAATTGAAAGATGAGCATCATCGCCTTGTTCAGAGCCGTTAAGCCAGAAAATGTAAAGGTCATTTGATGCAACTTTACCTTCGCCTTTAACGGTCAGCGAGCCGCCTTCGTCAACGCGAAACATCGACTTTGTGTCATTTTTTGACTTATCATATTCGTAAGTTTCGTTAATGTTTTTATTGTTAAGGTCAATTGTTACATCTTTTGAGATTGTGAGTGCTTTGGTCAAAGTAATGTTTTTACCAAGTTGGACAGAACCACCTTTAGCGACTGCTTCGATGAACTGGTCTTCGGTTTCGACAACGGTTGCCTTTTTCCCGCAAGCGGACAAAGCAATTCCTCCCGTTGCGACACAAGCAAAGCAGGCAAGGGCGGAAATAAATCTTTTAACCATGAATTTCTCCTTTCTTTACCCTAAGTTTTTCAGCGCAAGCCCGACTTTTAATTCTTGCATTATATTATGAAAACCCTTGGTAAAATTTTAACACGGGAAGGGGTGTGATTGCAAATAAATTCCATAACTTTAAGAAAATATTTTTATGCACCGTAAATTTCCCTATATCTATTATGAGGAAAATTTTAAAAATTATTACAAAACCAGAGAGGAAATTTTGCTCTTATACAATTGACTTGCGAAAAATATTCATGTATAATAAAAATGGAGGAAATTTAATGCAAATAGAAAAATTAAAAGAGGGAATCGAAGAAGCTTTTTCAAGGCTTGAGAAGGGGCATATAAATCTTTATCATGATATAAAAAAAGAGGATTTTTTAAAGGAAAAAGAAAAAGTTTTAAATTCGCTTGAAAATAAAAGCAGAAATGAAATCGTCTGTGAGGTTATGCATCTTTTTGCACTTTTTAAAGATGCTCACACTAATTTTAATTTTTATAATTTTAAAAATCATGACGTAGTTGATTGCGACATTATAAATATTAACAAAGACTTCTATTTGAAGAATGATAAGTATGAAAAAATTTTAAAGATAAATGGCTTTGATATTGAAAAGGTCATTGATAAGGCAAAAGGCTATATAAGTTATGAAGTTGAGCCATATCTTTGGCAGCAACTCCGTTTTTATTTAAGGTCGAGGGAATTTTTAAACGGTTTGGGACTTGGTGGTGAAGAGGAAATTGTTTATTCTACAGAAAGTGGCGATTATCATATTTCTAAATCGCAGCCCCTGCAAAAGCCACCCGAGAAGTTTTATGAATTTGAAGATGATGAGGGGATCTTATACATAGACTACAAAAAATGTGCAGACATGGAGGACTATCCCTTTTCGAAATTTGTGGAGGATATTAAACACTACTATAAAATGCCGCCAAAAGCATGCCTGCTTGATTTACGCAAAAATAGCGGCGGAAACAGCAGTATCATAAATCCACTTATTTCCTATCTTAAAGACAATAAAATCAAAACTTATGTTCTTATGGGCCAAAAGACCTTTTCAAGTGGAATTTTTGCCATGGCTCATTGTAAATATTATCTCGACGCAATTTTGCTTGGCAAGTGCGCAGGTCAGCCTACAAACAGTTATGGAGAAGTAGTATATGATGACATTGACGGGGGACTATATTTCAATTATTCAATCAAGTATTTTGACTTTGCACCAAGTGTGGCAAATAATGCACCAAAAGAATATAAACATTATGTCGAAAATGTATTTGACTATTTAGGGGCAATTAAACCCGACATAGAAATAAGCGAAAACATAGAGGATTACAATAACGGCGTAGATGGTCAAAAGCGGGATGCCCTCTCCCTTATAAGGCAAAAGGGAAATTTTTAAGACCTTTTGCAAAATTGTAAAAAATAAATACAAATATAAAAAAGCACGGCTAAGGTCGTGCTTAAATTTTAGTTTTAAAGGGCAGGTCTATTTTTTCTTTGCTCTTCTTTCTTTTATTGACTTTTCCCATTTTAAAAGTTTGTCGCCTACACCGAAAGTGTAGCATAGGGCATAAATTGGGAAAATGATGTCGAACGATGCGAATATGTCAAGGAAGAAATGCTGTTTAATAAAGACGGTTGAGCAGATAATCATAACCGCACAAAAGATTGTAAACAATTTAAAAATTTTGTTCATTTTTCTTTTGCCGCCATTGTCGGCAGTAAGACAGCCGATTATCATCGCAAAGGCCATAAAGCAATGCTGCGATGGAAAGCAGTTTACAGGGTTTGTCGAGCCCCACGTCCATTTGACAAGCCTGTCGGTGAAAGTTTTAATTTCAATGTCGGGCTTTGTGAAAACTGTCTGTGCAAAAAGGTAAATTATTCCCGAAATTGCAAAGGATATGACGAGGGTTACAAACATATTGTAAAGTGCTTTTTTATTGGTGTAAGCAAGATAAAAGAAGGTTATTATACCCAAAGGGAATGTTAAAAAGTAAAAATATACAAACCATGATATGTAAGGTATTTCGCCGTCAAGGTCGATAAGTGGATAGTCTGACGCCTTGATTGCCCCTGAATTGTAAAGCAATTGATTTCCAAAATATGATATTACAAGTGTCAGGACAAAAATAATGAAAGGTAGAATGGCGTATGACACTTCGCTATAAAATTTCTTTATTTTCTTCATAAGTTATACTCCGCTCAATAATGATAGCATGAAATGAAAAATTTTTCAATAAAAAGTTTTAAAAATGTTTAGAATAAATAAAAATGGTCAAAAATTATTTATTTAGATTGAAAATCGCACGTCATGTGCTATAATAAAAACATGAAAGCATTGATAATTTTTGCAAGCCCCCACAGGCAGGGCTCAACCGCCGCTTTGGTTAATGTTTTTAAAGAAAATTTTAAGGGCGAAGTGGAACAAATCGATTTATTTCCAAACCTCTCCAAAGGCATTTCGCCATGCATTGATTGTGGGGGCTGTAAAAGAAAGATGGGGTGCGTGATAAACGATGATTTTGAAAAGGTGACGCGTGATGACTATCATGTGCTTGTGATTGCAAGCCCTATCTACATATCAAATCTGCCACCTCCTCTATGGAACCTCATTTCAAGATTTAACTTTACTTTCGGAAACAGGGTATATTTAAAACAAACAAGGCAGTTTAAAGAGAAAGAGGGTGTTTTGATTTTGACGGGTGGCGGAACGGAATGCAAGAAACTCATGGGCAAGACAAATGAAGATGAGGCGTTAAAGGAAGCGAACTATATTTTTGCAAAAGTTAATGCCCGCCTCGACCATGTATTTTTGTCTTTAAATACAGACATTTTTCCCGCCGAGAAAGATGAAAATGTAAAAGAAAAAATAGCCCTTGCGGCAAGGGAATTATCTAGTCAACAAGATAAACATTGACAAAAGTTATTTATTGTATTAAAATATAAATACGAGGTGAAAATTGAAAGCAGAAGAAATTTTTAAAAAGTGGGGGAATAATGTAAGCGCTTATCCGGCTGAAGCATTGCGAGATTTTGATATTGGCATGAAAATTGTGGAACGAAATGCTTATGATGTTAGATATCTTGCCCCAGAACTTAAAGATAACTATGAAATTGCAAAAAAGACGGTTTCAACATTGGGAGATGCACTTGGTTATCTTCCCGACAAATGGAAGGATAATGAAGAGATTGTCCGCATTGCCGTCACTGAAAATCCTCAGCAATTTTATACACCACTCAAGCACGCGAGTGACAGGCTGAAGGATAATGAAGAACTTGCACTTCTGGCAGTTTCAGCAGACGGAAATAATTTTGCATACGTAAGTGACCGATTGAAAGACAATGAAAAAGTGGTTGACGCTGCGGTGGCAAACAATCCTTACAGCCTTTCTTTTGCAAGCGATAGAATAAAACATATTGAAAAATATGCCCTTCTTTTGTTTGAACAGGAACAGATTAATTCAGTAAATGCTCGTTATGGGTTTTCGAAAAACATTGATATCCGCCACCTCTCAGACAAGAGCCTCATGAAAAAAGCAACAAGTAAAAATCACAATTTGATTCAATTTATAACCTCCGATATTCAGGGGTATAGGGAGGTGCTAAAGGAATTGTCAAAAACAGATTCCATTCTTTTTTGGGTCACAGACAAAAAAATCTTAGATGATAAAGAATTGGTTTGCCTATCTCTTGAACACAACGGAAACGACCTCTCTTGCGTAAGCGAAAGACTGCGTGACGATAAAGATGTGGTTTTAACTGCCGTGAAAAATAATGGTTTAGCATTGATAGATGCAAGCAAGAGGCTGAAAAATGATGTTGAAGTTGCCGATGTTGCCATTTTGTCAGACAGAAGGGCGGTTGCATATGTAGGACAAGATATTAAACATTTATATAAAAATGATGACGAGCTTGAACTTTAAATCAAAGAGTATATGCTAATTAAATAGCTATTAAATTTAAGTCGCCCTGGCACAAAAACAAAAATAAGTTCGAAAATAATATCGGACTTATTTTTAAATGGTTTTATTTTGCAAAACCTCCGAAAGTTTAGGATTTCGGCGGTTTTTTTAGTTTACATTGGTGATTATTTAAAGATTGTTCATGAGATTTTCAAAACTTTCAGTAGTTTCATCTTTTCTATAAAGCTCTTTTAGAACTATATCAAGTTTCTCCACATCAGCACCTTTAACATTTTGTTTAAAATTGTAAATCAAATTATCATTTTTGCTATCTATAACTACTTGTTGCAATGCTTTAACATCAGCGCCTTTGACATATTTTGCAAACTGGAGAGCGCATTCGGCATTTCCTTTATCAATAACTACTTGTTGCAGCACTTTAATGTCTGCCCCTTTAATATTTTCAGCAAAGTTATAGGCAAGCGCGGCAGTTCCATTTTCAATAACTACTTTTTGCAATGATTTAATGTCTGCGCCTTTGCATTCGTGTGCAAAAAAATAAGCGGTTAAGGTATCTTTTTTATCAATAACTACTTGTTGCAGTGCCCTAACATCTGCCCCTTTAACATTTTTAGCAAAGTCATAGGCAATCTCGACAGTTCCATTTTCAATAACAACCTGTTGCAATGCTTTTATGTCTGCACCTTTGATGGTGTGCGCAAAATAGTAAGCGGCTAAGGCATCTTTGGAATCAATTACAACTTGTTGTAATGCTTTTATGTCTTTAACCCCTACATCTTTTGCAAAATGGTAAGCTAATATACCGTCTTTAGAATTAACAACAATTTGCTCAAGTGCCAATTTATCTGAACTTTCAATAGCGCTAGCGTATTCACGCGCGAAAACGGGGTCATTGCTTTTTATAACGGCCTCCTCAATCCTTTTTAAGTTTTCTTTTGATTCAGCATCTTTACTTTTGCTAAATTCTTTTGCATATTTTAATAACTGATCAAATTCTTTCCATTCCATATACAGTTCTCCTTTTACAGGCCTATTATAGCATGGGGGGGGGACCTGTCAAGCCCCTTTTTTGAAATTTTTTAAATTTCTATTCTCCCAGTTGAGGGGCTTTTCCTTCTTCCTGATCTGGAATGTCAAGAAAACTATAGTCTGGCTCTGGGCCATATATTTTGCTATAAATTTCTTGCATTTCCTCTGTTGTTGTTCCTTTTTCAATTAAACCATCGCAACATCTGCCTGTGAAATCGATAAAGTCAATAATAATATCTGATGATTGACTTGAAATTGCGAGAATTTTTTCACGCTTTTCGTTTGGAGGATTTTTAATATTTATCAAATCGCAGAAATCGTATGTTCGAGGAAGATATTTTATCTTGTTATCATAATCTTCGACTACAGCGTTAATTTCTATAAGTTTGTTTACGAGAACTATTTTCTCTTCTTTTGTCAAAGAGGTTTCTCCCTTATTTGTATCAAATGATTTTTTTAATTGCTCATAATCTCTTTTTGCATTGTCTATATAAGCAATAAGATCGGCTAAAAGTCTTTCTGAGATTGCTACGCCTAGTCCAGCCTCGGCATGGTTGTTTTTCATTATACTGTCATTAAGTTTTAAAGTCTGTTTTTTGATTTCATCTAGTAAACCATAGAATTTTTTGATATTCTTTTTTTTAATAACAGCGAAGAAGATGTCATCTGAATTTGAGTTGATGGCGTAGTTTGCTTCTTGGACTTCATGTAATTCTTGACAAGACAAATTTTTTTTGTCACAATATTTATAAATCAAAGAAAGATTTTCTAAGATACTTGTAAATGCCGAATCAATCATGTCTCGATCTTCCCCATCGATAGTTTTGCGCAACTTTTCAATTTTAGAAACAAGTTTTTTATAGTGTCTGGAATTATACATAACCTCTCCTTTAAATTACTTTTATTATAGCACAAAGAGACTGGCGGGTCAATGGGATTTTAAATTTTTCTATATCTTAAAATGTCTTTTAGAAAATCTTTGGTTAAAAAACAATATTTCATTGACAAAGCAAATTAAATTTTGTTAAAATTTTTATATAAGTGAGGTTGAAATGTCAGATGAGATAAAACATGACGGGCATAGGCAAAGACTTCTTGAAATGGTTTACAATGTGGGCTTAAATGGTCTTGATATGGTTCAAGCTACCGAGTTTGTTTTGTGTTATATTTTTCCGCGTGGAGATGTTTATCCTGTTGCTCATCGCCTTGTTGATAAATTTAAAACCTTTTCCAATATGGTTGACGCAAACCTCAATGACATTGCAGCAGTTAAGGGCATGGGTGAGGCGTCGGCAAAGAAACTTAAATGCTTGGTTAAGGTTTTCGACCTTTATACGGCGTGCAAAGCAGTTGGCCTTAAAGCACGCACCACCACTTATGGGGAAATTTATTCCTATATTGAAAATCTTTTAAGATATAAAAACAATGAGGAATTTTACATACTTGGTTTTAACAATCTTGGAGTGTTTTTGGGGGATAGATGTATTGCAAAGGGAAGCGGGCGAACGGTTGGCGTAGATATTAAGGACATAAGCAATTTTATGACCTCCTATAATGCGGCGAGTGCGATACTTGTGCATAATCACCCCAATTCAACCTGCCGTGCATCTGAACGGGATATTGAGTCGCATCAGCAAATAAATAATCTTTTCAATTTTGCAGGCTTGACATTAATGGATAATTTAGTTGTGGGTTTAGACGGCATTTATTCGATAAAAGAACGCCAACTGCGAAAGGTTTTTGACGAGAGCCAACTCTTGAAGAATATCACCGCTAATTCCCAAAAAAATGAGGAAAATTAAAGGAGAAAGAAATGGAAGAATATGTTTTAAAATTTTTGGATATTGAAAGAAGGTTGCCCCTTGCAAAGACTCCGGGCGGAGTGACCATTGCTGGCTTCAACCCTGTCGGCGATATGGAAGTGCTTGAAAAATCGGCACTTGACCTTGCTAGGCAATTAAAGGATAGTGGCACAAAATGCGATATAATTCTCACCACTGAACTAAAGGGGATTCCAATTGCGCAGGAACTTGCTCGCCTTTTAAAAGTAGATTATGTATGCCTTAGAAAAGAGGCAAAATGCTATATGGTAAACGCAAGGCAGACTGAGGGAGAAAGCATAACTTCAGGTAAGACCAATTATTTCATTTCGGAGATTGATGAAAACAAGTTGAAGGGGAAAAATGTTGTTTTTGCCGATGATGTGTTTTCGACAGGCTCGACTTTTATTTCCATTTTAAAATATGCCCAAAAAGCGGGCTTTACAATTTCATGCTGTGCCGCTATTTTAAAGGAAGACACTTTTGAATGGGAGAAAAACAATAAAACGGGCTTTTTATTCAATGGAGTAAAGGTTTTCTATTGCGGATTTTTGCCTTTGCAATAGGGCGAATAAGAGGAAAATTATGAATATTTCATCAAAGGGCAGATATGCTTTAATGCTTATGACCGACATTGCCAAAAATGAAGGCATAAATTCCATTTCGGCAATTGCTCAAAGACAAAATTTATCGGTCAAATATTTGGAGCAAATTGTTTCCCGTCTTATAAAGTCGGGGTTGCTTAATGCCGTCCGTGGTCACAAGGGAGGCTATACTCTTTCAAAGAAGGCGGAAGAAATTTCGCTTAAAGATATATTGATGGCGACGGGCGATGCAGGGCCAATAATTGAATGCTTAAATGGAAAGTGTGCAAGAAAAGAGGAATGTGACACTTATGATATCGGAAATAAACTTAATAATCTTATATCCTCATATCTTGAAAGCATATCTTTAAAAGATTTAATAGAAAAAAATTTTTAGTCAATAATTATAAAAAACAATTGACAAGGGATAAATAAAAAGATATAATCAATTCATACTAATTTAGTAGGAGTTAAAATGAAGACAATTTATTTGGATAATGCAGGAACTACTCAGATGTCTCCCGAAGTTAAAAAGGCAATGTTGCCCTTTTTTGACGAGGAATATGGGAACGCAAGCAGTTTGCATTTTTTAGGTCAGAAGGCAAGGGAAAGACTGGAGGAGGCAAGAGCGGATATTGCAAAGTGCCTCAACTGTTTGCCGGAAGAGATTTTTTTCACATCTGGCGGAAGTGAAAGCGATAATTGGGCAATCACTTCTGCTTGCCGTGAGGGTGAAAGAAAGGGAAAAAAACATATAATTACTTCGGCGTTTGAACATCACGCCGTTTTAAACACTGTAAAAAGGTTTGAAAGGGAAGGCTTTCGCGTGACATATTTGCCTGTTTATGAAAATGGCATCGTCAAGGTGGAGGACTTGCAAAATGCACTCACCGATGATACGGCGCTTGTTACAATCATGTTTGCAAACAATGAAATTGGGACAATCCAACCTATAGAGGAAATCGGAAAGATTTGCAAGGAAAAGGGGGTTTTGTTCCACTGTGATGCGGTGCAAGCGGTTGGGCATGTGGAGGTTGACCTTCAAAAACTGCCTGTCGATATGCTTTCCATTTCGGCACATAAATTTCATGGGCCAAAAGGCGTGGGCGTTTTGTTTAAGCGAAAAGGCAAGCGAATTGAAAGCTTTATTTTAGGCGGAACACAGGAGATGAATAAGCGTGCGGGAACTGAGAATGTTGCGGGCTGTGTAGGTATGGCTGTTGCCCTTAAGGAGGCTTGCAAAAATTTAAAAGAGAATAACGAGCATGAAAAGAGACTAAGAGACAAACTTTTTGATGAGCTTTCAAAAATACCTCATTCAAGGATAAATGGGGACAGGATAAATCGCCTGCCAAATAACTTTAATATGAGTTTTGAAGGTATTGAAGGCGAGGGACTTATATTGCTTTTAAGCGATAGTGGAATTTGTTCATCGTCTGGCTCGGCTTGCACAAGCGGGTCACTTGACCCAAGTCATGTTTTGCTTTCAATCGGTCTCATTCATGATGTTGCACATGGTAGTTTAAGATTGACTTTGAGTAGGTTTACCACAGAGGAGGAGATTGACTTTACAATAAAGGAAGTAAAGAGGATTGTAGAATATTTGAGGAGTTTTAGTCCGCTTTGGAAAGATTATGAAAAGGGGGTAAAAAAGCATGTTATATAACGAAAAGGTTATGGACCACTTCAGAAATCCGCGTAATGTTGGGGAAATTGAAGACGCTGACGGTGTTGGCGAAGTGGGTAATGCGAAGTGCGGTGATATAATGAAGATGTGGATAAAGGTCGACAAGGAAAAGATGATAATTGAAGATGTCAAGTTTATGACCTTTGGCTGCGGAAGTGCGATTGCCACAAGTTCGATTGCCACTGAGATGATAAAAGGCCAACCTGTTGAAAAAGCACTCGAACTTTCAAACAAGGCGGTTGTCGAGGCTTTGGGCGGTCTTCCCGCATATAAACTGCATTGTTCAGTTCTTGCTGAAGAGGCTGTCAAGGCGGCAGTAAAAGATTTCTATGACAAAAATGGCATAGAATATGACAAAGAAAAATTCAAGCCAGGTTTTCATGGCGGCGAAGAGGAGGTGTCTTAGACACCTTTTTTGTCACATTCGTTTAGGTGTAATTAAAAGTGAGGGGGTATTATACCCCTTTTTTATCACTTCGTTAAGCGGTATTGGAAAGAGAGCGATATTAAATGTTTTAAACATCACCTATTCGCTAGTCGCCAAGCGCTTGGGCTTGGGGGGTATTATACCCCTTTTTTGTCACTTCGTTAAGCGGTATTGGAAAGAGAGTGATATAAATATTTCAAATATCATAAAATTCGTTAATCGTCCAACATCTGGTTGGTTAACTTTTGGGGAGGGAGAAACGCTTTTGCTTGCGTTTTAATTTCAGATGCCGCATATGCTCATGCCGCGAATAAAGTAGGTCGTTTTTCAACAATAACTTGCTGCGCTTAACTTTGTTTTTGAATATTGAGGCTTCCTTCATGAAATCACCTTCGCCGATTGTCTCAGTGACGGGTGCTGAGAAAATGAAACAATCCTTGTCAATCTGCGACACAATTTTTTTCATTTCACTAGATTGCTCGTTTGGTAAAAGACATAAAAGAACGGACTTGTCCTTCTTTGAGAACATGCCTTCCGCTTTGAGCTTGGTTATTCCTCGATGATAACGCTTTAGTAATGCGTCTGCAATTACTTCATCATTGTCGCAAATAATGTAATGAGCGACAACCCGCTTTGACCCATCAAGGACAAGATTTGTTGCCATAGAAT
>CANQBU010000036.1 GCA_947589615.1 uncultured Clostridia bacterium
GAGGCCGGCACCCGCAATAATCATCTTGCGGAAGGTGGCTCCGTTAATTGATTTTATCATATATAATTTGACTCCTAAACTCTAACTCCGACAACATGAACATTTACGGCGTCAACAAGCATACCTGTAAAGTTTTCAACGCTATATTTAACACTCTTTCTGAGCGATTCAGCGACGGCACTAATAGAAACACCGTATTTTAAAATACAGTAAACATCGATATAAATTCTGTTGCCTACATGACTTATCTTAATTCCACGGGAGTAAGATTCTTTTTTAAATAATTCTCTTGCGCTGTCTAATATGGATTTATTTACGAGGTCTACGACACCATAGCAATCAAGCGCGACATAGCCCGCAACAATTCGAATTGAATTGTCGGAAATTGAAATATTGCCATAATAGTTGTTTGTATCTACCGTCATATTACCTCTTTTTTAGACTTCTCGCTTTATATATAATACTATATATTTTAGAAAAAAACAACATTTTTTTTGCATTTAACAAAAAAAAGATAAAAAAATCCCCTCTAAAAATATAAATTTTTCAAAAAAGAGTTGATTTTTGCCTTAATAGATGATATAATCTTAAAGCAAAGAATTTAAATTTGAGAATGGAGGAATTATTATGAGCAGAGTATGTGATATATGCGGAAGAGGTAAAATGGCTGGAAAGAATGTTTCCTTTTCAAATAAAAAATATAACAGAAAGTATGACCTTAACCTTCAAAAGACAACACTTGTAATTGACGGAAAAGAGCAAACTGTAAATGCATGCACAAAATGTCTTAGAACTTTAAAGAAAGCATAGTTTATGCGACTTTTCAAAGTCGCTTTTTTAAAGTCAATCAAAAAGGGCAAGATTTATCTCTTGCCCCTTTTTAGTTTTGCATTTACCAATTTATATCATCAAACTCAGCTTCATAATCTATCCAATCAGTCTGGAATGATTTATTTTCTTTTTTATCTTCTTCAACAACTTCCTTTTTGTAACCGCTCAAAAATTCTTCCAGTCTTTCAGGAGATGCTATTGCATTTTTGAGGTTTGCCACTAAATCACTTAAATCACTCTTTTCTATTACCTCTTGCCCTATGCCTTTAAATGAGTTTGTTATATGCTTACAAGCAATGTCTGCCATTTCCTTATCACCGACAACCACATCCGCCCAAGCACTAAACTGATCCTCTAAATCTTTAACATTGTCATACTTAATACCATAATATAAAAGATCATTATTACCAAGATTATCATAGATGTAGCGGTCCACATCTCTGAACTTGTTTTCAATCTCAATCTCGCCACCTTTATTTGTTATTAAGACATTTTCAAGTTTAAGCTCGACTTTGTCATTCTTATTCTTTTTCTTGTTTGAGTAGTCTGGTCTATTTCCCCATAATAATTCATCTAGCTCGCCTTCTTCATAATATGGAAGATTTGCTTTTTCTGCCTCTCCTCTCTTTATAATAGGATGAGTTTCGCCATCTATGGTAAGCTCCACCGAATCCCCATCATTTAAGAAGCCAAGAATTTCACCGATATCCACTTCCGATGTATACCAAGACAGAAGTCTTTTACATTTTAAGTCATTATCCTTGACATCAAATCTTTCTTTGAAAGAAGGAATTACTATCTTTGCCACTTTGACAAATTTTTCCTTATCTTCGCCTTTATATTTTAAATTATATATTCCATACCATCCCATAAAAGACCTCCATGATTATATAGATATGAGAAATTTTCTCAAAAATATTATATCATGAAAGAAGCCACATGTCAATATTTTTTTCATATGTATCAATTGCTCTTTTTACATATCTTTCGCAAGAAAAAGGCAAGCCATTTAGGCGCTCTTACGCAAATTATTTTAAATTTTTCCTGTTGTTTTTCCATATTACTTTTTATTCATTTTGCCAAGAAAGTGTTACTGAATTTCCTTTTTATCGCACTCCTTATTGCACCTGCCACCATACGGGCACCCCCTTTTCCCACGCAAATGCTTGTAAATTAAAAGGCAGGAAAAGGCAATTATTGAAATGACTCCAAGTATCATAGCGACAGGCAAAAAGCCGAAAGATTCCACTGCAAGCGATATATTGTAAACGATAAATGCGACGAAATAGGCAATTAAAAATTCAATCACTGCACCAATCAAAAGCCATTTTTTGCCAACTTCTTTGCCAAGAACGGAAATGGACGCAATGCATGGAAGATACAAAAGGCAAAACACTAGAAAACTCAAAACCGAACTTGCACTTGCAAAGTAAACAGCGGAGGAAGACTGCATTGTCGACAAACCGATTTTTGAAAAATTCGCCTCGTCAACTCCATTTAAAAGGGCGATTGACGAGACAATGACTTCCTTTGCAACAAGCCCCGCAAGAAGCGCCGAAGAAATCCCCCATGACTTAAGTCCAAGCGGCCAAAAAATTGGAGATATGATTTTCCCCACCGTTTCAAGTATGCTCACGCCGCCACCTTGCCCGATGTAGGAAAACTTTATTGTAAAATTGGACAGAAGCCAAACTATTACATTCATAGACAAAATCAGCGAACCTACCCTAATCACAAAATCTTTAACATTTTTCCATATATTTTTCAGTGTGGTTTTAAGGTCCATTACTCTATATGCCGGGAACTCCAAAATAAAGGATTGGGCTTTGCTTTTTAAAATAGTCTTTTCGTAGATATAACTCATTATGACAGCAATTGCAACGCCGAGAAAATACATGCCTATTATTACAAAAATATTTTTTGCGCCGAAGAAGGCTCCGCCAAGCACGGCGTAGACAGGAAACTTTGCCGCACAGCTCATATAGGGCGTCAAAAGTGCGGTTTTAATCTTTGAGTTTTTGTCGTCCATATTTCTTGCCGTCAATATTGCAGATGTCGAGCAGCCAAAGCCCATTAAGAGCGTATAAACGCTTTTGCCAGAAAGTCCCACCTTGCCTAAAATATCTTCGCTTATGAAGGCTACTCTCGAAAGATAGCCGCTCTCCTCAAGCACAGATAGAAAGAGGAGCAGCAATGCGACCTGAGGTAGAAAGGACAAAACCGACCCGACGCCGCCCACTAACGCCACTTCAACAAGGCTGAACACCCATGAAGATTGACCGAAAGCATTTCCCGTAACCTTCAAAAGAGGATTGGATACAAATTTTGTCAAGAGAAAATTTAAGCCATCGCTCAGCCATGCACCAATTGAGAAAAAAGTAAGATAAAAAATGAGGGCAAGAATACAAATAAAGATGGGAATTGCCAAAAATCTATTTAGAAGAATATCATCAAGTTTGGATTTGCCATAGGTGCGAAGATTTTCGCCAAGACAAGTTTTTTCAATCTCGCCGATATAGTCATATCGCACATTTGCCACCCTGTCTATTTCCCCAAAAGTTTTGGTGATATTCAATTTCTTTTTTATTGTTTCATCGTCTTCGAGGAGTTTGATTTTGTAAAAAAGAGGCATGTCTTCATTGACGCCCGCCTTTTCAAGCGGCAATAATTTTACATAAGGAATAATGGGGTTAGCCTCCTTAAAATTGACAATTTCGTCATTTACAATCTTGCCATCGCTCTTTTTCTTTGCTGTAATTTTGACAACTCGAATTCCCAACATTTTTTCAAGTTTTGCCACATCTATTTTAAAAAGGGAATGTCTTTCAATTTGATTTATAACTAAAATTATGGGCTTGCCTAGTTCCATAAGTGATAGCGTCAAATATAGGTTTCTTTTCAAATTGCTTGCATCACAAATATTGACGATAACATCTACATCTTTATTTAAAAGATAGTTTAAGGTGACCTCTTCTTCATAACTCATGGGAGATAGCGAATACACCCCCGGCAAGTCGATAAGTTTTATCTCCTGCCCTTTAAATTTATAGACTTTCGCCTTTTCCTCAACCGTGACCCCATGCCAATTCCCAGTATGCTCGTTTGAGAATGTAAGGGTGTTAAAAAGTGTGGTTTTCCCAGTATTGGGATTTCCCACAAGTGCAACATTTATCATTTTTTCTCCTTTCTACTCAACCATTATCAAACTTGCAATTTCCCTTTTTATTGATAAGACATATCCTCTTAGTTCAACCAAAAAAGCATGTGACAAAAGAGATTTTTTGTCAAGTTTTACAACTTGTCCATGTGTGAAGCCAAGTTCAAGCAATCTGCGTCTTAACTTAAGTGATGCCTTTTCATTTATTCCATTTATGCTTGCCCTTTGCCCGATTTTAAGATCACATAGCAATTTCATATCATATTTTATTTTAAGACAGGTGGCGGTATTACAAAATTTGA
The DNA here is from genome assembly GCA_947589615.1 of uncultured Clostridia bacterium. Taxonomy (GTDB): domain Bacteria; phylum Bacillota; class Clostridia; order Christensenellales; family UBA1242; genus Caccovivens. The sequence continues at coordinate 4,291 of CANQBU010000036.1, forward strand.
AAATATTGTAAATTTAATTTGAATTTTATCTTAAATATGTTAGAATGTATTTATTAAAGGAGAATTATTATGAAATGTATTTACTGCGGCGGGGAAGAAAGCAAGGTTCTTGACAGCCGAAACAGCGATGAAACAAACGCAATAAGAAGGCGTAGAGAATGTCTTGTTTGCGGAAGAAGATTTACCACTTATGAAACTATTGAAACCACACCTATTTTAGTCATTAAAAATGATGGCTCAAGACAGTCTTTCTCGGCAGAAAAACTTAAAGCGGGTATTATTAAAGCCTGCGAAAAAAGACCTGTCAGCATAAGTCAAATCGAAAACATTGTTTCAACTATAGAAAAACAAATTCAAAACAAACTCACAAAGGAAATTAGATCATCTCAACTTGGCGAAATGGTTATGGACGCATTAAAAGATTTAGACGAAGTCGCTTATGTCCGATTTGCCTCCGTTTATCGCCAATTCAAAGATTTGGAGAGTTTTAAAAAATTACTTGATAATATGTAATTTACACTATGGCTTATTGCCTTAGAAGAGTGTAGACAAATTTACAGACTGAATAAAAACAATTGAGGCAAGGCTCGGAAAATGTCCCAAAGCAGGAGTTTAGTTTTCCTAAATGACTGTTTCGGGGCGTTTTACAGTAAACACAGCAAGCAAAAATTATCATATTTTTGCGATCACGCAGTTTTTCTTCAGTCTGACTATGGCTTATTGCCATAGTTTTTTTTTACAACTCATTAATTTTTGTTATTGACTATGCATTTATAATGTGGTAAAATATAATTAGGAGTTAAATATGTTAGAAAGCAATGTTCCAAATAATCCCGTAATTTCACAAAAGCAAGCTATAATTGATTTATTTGCTGAGTTTTATGGCGAAGAATTTAGGGATAAGATAAGCAAAAACATGGATAATACCATCATTCTTTTTGCCGATAATCAATCTTATAATGGCGAATATTTTACAAAAAAAGTTGCTGAAGAATCGTCACATTGGTGGAAAGAATTTTATCCTAATCTTTGTGAAGCAATGGGACTGCCAATTGACCCAGAACTTTTGGCAAAGGATTCATTTAAAGATTTTTCAAATATTGTAGACGACTTAGCAAAGCTTAGTGAAAAATTCAATGAAGAAGGGAAAGTGCCAGACGATAACGAATTAATTATTTCGTTTTTATCGCGAATAACAAATAAAACAAATGGCGAAGATTCTCGCGAGATTGATACATCTAAATTTGATATGCAAGGTATTAATGTAAAAGAGTTGATTGAAAAAGCCGTAAAATTCTTTGATAAAGACAAGCAAGAGAAATATGAAGCCATTAAAGCATTTAATGGCGTCGACTTGGCATACGTGTATGATAAAAAGGAAGAAGAATTTCGCAAACAATTTAGGGCCAAATGCTACGATGCTTTATACGACAACCTTTTACGTTCGTTTAACAAAAAAATTTCTAGAAGAGACGCTAATTATTTAAAGACTTCTTTATACATTTATTTTGATCTTTTAACCAAAGATAAAAATGATGAGGATTTCCCAAATAAAGGTGATTTACAGAGATTATTTGATAAAATTTATTCAATATTTGTCGAAGATGACGGGAAGTATCACAAATATGAAGAATTTATAAACAATAAAGATTTTATGAGTAAGGTCTTAAGCCAAGAATTGTTAAGTCAAATAGCAAAATATGCGCAAGAACGTGATGACCTAATTTCTAAAAACCAAAACAACCCCTTCGCATTTATAGATCAAACAAACGCCCCCATTGACAAAACTGATACTAAATTATCAGTGGCTGAGTTCATTGCTGGCGATGGTTCTTTCGGAAGCGTAATAAACGATTATAGCAGCGATATTTCTGTTTGCTTACTATCAAGCATTGATAGGCTTTCAACCCCTACAGCACTGCATGAATTAGGCCACATTGCAACTTTTTCAACATTTAGCAACGGCGAATTTATGAAATCTGGATTATTAATCTGTCAACGCGACCCTCAAAAAAGCGAAAACCGTTATTTGGAAGAAGTAATAAATGAATACAGCACTGATAAAATTACAAAACTTGCAAGGCGTAGAGGCATATCAATTGGAGCAAATAAAGATGAAAAATCCAATTATACTTTAATCTATCCATATATCTCAGATTTTCTAGATGAATTTTTGCCAGAACTTAATAAATGCAGAATAAGCAATGACCCATCACTTGCCTATAAAATCTTTGGAGAAGATTTAAGAGTTTTATCTACAGCAGTTGATAAATTTTTTGGATCAAATATTTCCAACCAATCTTATAGGGAACAATGTGCATTGCTAAAAAAAGGTCAAAACGAAAAGTTTACGAGCGATGAAGAAGAATTTCGTGATTGCATAAAAACAATTAAAGATTCAATTAAAAATATAAGGAATTATGTTTATCAAAACGATAATGAGATAGACATGTAGTTTATATTAAGACACCTTTATTTATTACATTTCGAGATATATAAAGTGAAAATACGACCACCTAAATTTACAAATGAAGACTTATATATAAAAAAGAGAGCGAAGTTGGCTTCTTTAATTACAATCAAATTCGCTAATGATGAAAACTAGATTGTTAAAAAGAGAATGAAATTAATTTCTTTAATTACAATCTCATTCGCTAATGATGAAAACTAAGTTTTCCCGCTAATGATGAAAACTAAGTTTTTTAAGTTGTTTAAAAGAGAACGAAATTAATTTCTTTAATTACAATCTCATTCGCTAATGATGAAAACTAAGTTTTCTCTTCGCCTTGAGTAAGCACAAAAGGATTTGCTGGGATACCCTGCTCCGGGAGCTCGACAAGAATGGTGTCCTCACCTATTCTCACAACACAGCCAAATGGCAAAAAAAGTTGGTTGGCATTTTTAAATATGTTCCAACCTGTTTTTTCTCCCGGCAACATAAATCCTAAAATCCTCGCCGTATTCAAATCAAAGACAAGGTCAACAATATGCCCTAGCCTTCTCCCGTCTAGGACATTTACAACCTCTTTACATCTTAAATCAAGAAATGAACTTTCCACATGATAGATTTATGCACAGTTGCAACAAAAAATGACAATTAAATCAAAAATTCTTTAATAATTTTCAATGCATTTTTTTCAAGCCTAGAAACCTGGGCTTGGCTTATTCCTATCTCTTGCGAAACTTCCGTTTGAGTTTTTCCAATAAAGTAGCGCATCATAAGTATTTCTCTCTCCCTTGGCGAGAGAGTTTTTATCGCATCTTTAATTGAAAGATTTTCAAATATATTTTCATCGGTGTTTTTTGTGTCGGCAATCTGATCAAGCAAATGAATTGTGTCGGCACCGTCAGTATAAACGGGGTCATTTAGCGATAAAGTGTCACTTATAGCGTCAAGCGCAAATGTGACATTTTTAACGGGCATGTCAATCTTTGCGGCTATATCCTCAATTGTCGGCTCTTCAAAGGAATCTTTTGCAAGTTCCTCTTTGGCTTGCAATGCTTTGTAGGCAATATCTCGAAGCGAACGCGAAACTCGAACTGAACTATTGTCCCTTAAATATCGTCTTATCTCACCCACAATCATTGGAACTGCATAAGTGGAGAATTTCACATTTAAACTATTGTCAAAATTGTCAATTGCCTTCAAAAGCCCTACGCAACCCACTTGAAACATATCGTCTGCTCGCCCGCCTTTACCGCAAAAGCGATGCACAACTGAAAGCACCAGCCGCAAATTTGCAATTATAAACTGCTCCCTTGCCCTTTCATCTCCCAGTTTGACTTTAATCATAAGCTCTTCCATATCTTTGCTTGAAAGTTTGGGAAGTTTTGCAGTGTCAACTCCCGCAATACTGACTCTTGACGACATAAACCCCTCCTAAGATATGAAAATATAATTTTCAAAGAGGTTTATTTTTATACAATCTCGACAAAAATTGACAAAGATTTTTTTGTAGGCAAAGAAAAAGCCAAGAGAAAAACCCTTGGCCTTTTAGCAATTTAAAATATTTTATTCAATATCCAAATTTTCACTTTTGAATAGGTAGTAATCTAAAAATTCTTGCACAGTCATATTAAATCCTTTTGCCAATTTATATAAAGTGGTTAAAGTTATTGTTTTATTTTGGCGTGTTAAAATTCTATCCATTGCACCATGGACAATCCCCGATTCCTGTTCAAGGCGATACTGGCTCATATTTTTATCTTTTAAAAGTTTCGCCACACGAAATGCAACCGCATCATTTACTGTCAAACCACCCTCCTAAATACATCTTTTTAACTGCACATTTAGTTTATCAATAAAATTTATAAATATTACGCCTTTAAAAAGGCGTATTGCAACAATAAAATGGCTTAAAATTTTGCTTCTAAATCCATAAATATTTAATTCATAAATTGCTTTTCGAGTTCAGTTTTCATGTCAAATAATATTTTCTTTTCAAGACGGGAGATATAGCTCTGGCTTATACCCAGTTTATTTGCAACTTCTCGTTGAGTGAGTTCCTGTTGGCCCATAAGCCCATATCTCAAAATCATAATTTCCCTTTCACGGCTATTTAGATGGGAAATTAATTGCCCTATAATCTGCTTATCACCCGGCTCATCAATTGTCGTGGAGATAATGTCATCTTCGCTTGGGATAATATCGGCAAGCACAAGTTGATTGCCGTCAAAATCTTCGCATAGTGGCTTGTCAAGTGACAAGTCATTTTTAATTTTGCTTGTCTTTCTTATTTGCATTAAAATTTCGTTTTCGATGCAGCGAGATGCGTAAGTCGCAAGCCTTATATTCTTATCGATTTTAAAAGTTTTAACCGCTTTAATAAGCCCAATTGCACCCGTTGAAATTAGGTCCTCATATTCAAGTCCCGAATTTTCAAATTTCCTTGCAATATATGCGACAAGTCTTAAATTATGCTCAATCAGTCTTTCCGTCGCCCTCACATCTCCCTGTTCCTTTAATTCCAAAAGTCGTAATTCTTCCTCGCTTTCGAGGGGTGGCAAAAACTCCTCGTTTCCACAAACGTAGGCGACAATGTGCCTTGCCGACAATAGGTTATCCCTATTGAGTAGCTCGTAAAAAAATTTTTTAATTTTAAAGATAATCCTGTTCATAATAAACCTCTTTTAAAAATATTTTTCATCTTGTGTTATTTTTCAAGATTTAGGGCGTCAAAAAAATAGTTATAGAAATAACGAAGCCAGCTTTTTAGGCATAATCACAATGAAGAAGAATGTTTGTTCCGAAGCTTCTTTCAAAGCCCGAGAAACTAAGTCCTAGCGAAACATTTTTATAGCATTTGTCTTCAACATTCAATTCGTCCACAGTGAAAACAAGCATGCTTGTCCCTCTTCCTATACTATTTATTTTTATGTAATGACCGTTTTTAATAGAACTTGAATTTATCTTTTTTGTAAATAAAGCGAGATATGAAATTCCGCTGTATAATTTTGAAAACACATCAAAATTTACAAGCACAATGGGGCTTTTGGTTATCGTATCATAAAGGACATTGCCGCTGTCCAGATACCCCTCTTCTTCAATCACCTTTTCGCCGTCCTTTATTTTTAACTTGTAGACAAAATTTTTCATTCTGTTTCTATGACTTACAATCCTGTATGCAAGCGAGTAAAGAATAAATGTCGCAAGCCCGATTAAAGCGACAACTAATAAAGGAAAACTTCCAAATAACTCCATCACAGCGTAACACGCCCCGCCATAGAGAAATGTCGATAAAAAGAAGATTGAGAGAATAAGCAAAAAGTTCTTGATACTACTAAACTTAAATGAGATTAAAACCATAATTATCGAAGTAAAAACAATCACGGCAAGTTTTAGAAGCACATGCAACTTGTATAAGGGCGCAACAAGGGAAATTGCAACCCCGACAAGGCTTGACAAGAATTTAAACCTTGCCCGACAAGTCATGAACGAAGTTGTTTTTAAAATCAGGGAATTTAAAAACAGTCCAATTATTATAGTTTCTTCAAGAACTATCTTCATCTTAACCTCGCAATTGGAGTTTAACATATTTGTCCCAATAATTCAAACCTAAAAAATGAGGATTATTGTCATAATAAAGGTTAAACTCGCGAAGAAAACAGCTTGACATTTTTGCCAAAATATTGACAAGCAAATCATTTTATGATAACATTATTTTTAGAGACAAACTAGTTAAATAAATCCTTTTATAAAGAGACTTTGCCGAATTTCGCACACTGCTTGTATGTCTTGAGAAGAAAAATCAAATAATACCATAAAAAAGGAGAAAAAATGAAAAAATATTTTAATTTTATATTAGTTTTCGCTCTTGTAATTTTCGCACCTCTCGTTTTTGCCGCCTGCGAAAAGAGTAATAAAAATTATTCAATCTCAATTTCCCAAGCCGCACATGGCACAATTGAAACAAGCAAATCAGAGGCTAATAGCGGAGAAACGATTTATGTTACAGTAACCCCAGATACAGGTTACGCCCTAGAAGAAAATTCCTTAAAATACAATGCAACGGTTATTGAAGATTTACAATTTACAATGCCTGAAGAAAATGTTGTAATCTCTGCAAATTTTGTTTTGAGGACTTATTCTGTAAATTACAATGTAAACGAGTGGACGGAAAATTCAAATC
>CANQBU010000037.1 GCA_947589615.1 uncultured Clostridia bacterium
AACACCGATAAAATTTTACTGTTTGCACCCAACCCCCAAATTGTTGAAATTATAAATGATAAAAACCTTCCATATTGCCTTGTCTATACAAGCATGGATACCATCGACGAGATAAGGGAAAGAATGAGAAACCGTGGAAACCAAGAAAATTTTATAAAAGCAATGACCGACCCCTTTGCCGACTTTTATGAGAATCATACCGCCGATACTCGCCCGGCAATCAAGGTGATTTTGAATAAGGGGGAGCACCTTTCTGACTTGATACTTCCGCTGATAAAAGGGCAAAAATAAAGAAAAATCGCATTTTTTTGCCGTTTTTAAGCAAAAAAACATAAATTATCTCAAAAATAATAAAAAACATAACATATTAATTTACAAATAAAATCACAAAAATTTTATTAAGCTAAGAGAAAATCATTGAAAATTTATAAAATTTTAAATATGTGATCCTTGAAAAATTTTAGAAATCTATAGTTATACTATAGATTTTTTTTAAATAAGACCCATTTTATTTGCTAAAAAGATTAAAAAATGTTATTATGAAGATACTAAGGAAGGGAATTTTTTATGAAAAAACATATGTTTTTGGTCGTTTTGCTTGTCATGCTGTCCTTTGGATTGTTTACTGCCTGCAATAGCAAGGCAAGCATAAAGGGTGATTTTAAAAAAAGCGAATACACTATTTCATTGTCGAATGCCGCATCGCCGAGTGAAATAAATTTTTTAAATGAATTTGATGTCGTTGGCGTAGAACCCGCAAATGTCAAATTTGTTTCCTCAAACGAAAAAGTCCTTGCACCTAAAAATGTGGCAGGGGTATTTGAGGGGGTTGCCTCAGGTGACGCATACGTCTTTGCAAGAATAAACGATAAAAACATAGCAAAAGCGAAAGTATACGTAAAATATAAATTCTCTAAACCACAAAATTTAAAAATGACCGATGGAGTTCTCACCTTTGACCCTTCCTATGTAATCAAAAAGGGCGGTGAACAAATTTTCGCCCAAAAGTATGAACTTAAATACAAACTTAATGGCGACGAAGAAAAGAACCTTATAATCGAAAATGGTCAAACAAGTTATACTTTCATCGATAAAGGAATCTATGATATAAGCCTTAACGCCCTGACTCAGGATAATGATAAAATTGACGCGTCAGAGGCAAACTCAGGTAAATTTACATTGGGCGTGATGATGCCAGTATCCGAAACAGATTTTTCATATACTTGCTCAGAATCGGTCTTGAACACAATTACCGTTTTTACTTGGGAATGCGACGAAGAAAATGCAAAATTTGATGTATATATTGACGGTCTTCGAGTTGAAAAAGATTTGACAAGAAAAGAATTTAGATATGATTTCAATGCCTATGCTGGTGGCGAAGAGATTACAATCAAGATTGTCACAAAAGACGGCGAAGGGAAACGAGATGATAGTTCAAGTGATTTCAAATTTAAAATTTTAACAACTCCAACTGTTGATTATGTTTATAACGGCGAAGATGGTTATATAACTTGGAACAACAATGACAATGTTACAAAATATATTGTAAGTATTTACAACGAAAATTTATCTTTATATGAAGATGCACAAGAAGTTGCTCCAGGCGAAGGACTGAAAGAATATCTTGAATGGCTTTACGAAGGAATTTACAAAGTAAACGTCATGGCTGTTGGCGGAACAAAGAACGGGCAAAATTATTTAAACAGCAAACTTTCCAAAGATTTGGAAGTGGGCAAAATTGTCGCCAGAGAGCCAGAAGTCACACTTGAGGGAAGCACGGCTAAAATTAAATTTCAAGGTGACCAGTATGTGACAAAATATAGAATATCTTGCGAAGGTAAAGAGAAGATATATGATACTACCCAAGGTGATACTACAACTTTTATCCTTCCACAACTTGAAGTCGGCGAGCATTACCTCCAATTTACTGCTCTTCCAACTCCGGATCAGAATTCTGAAACAAATGTTAAAGCTTTTATATTTGGTTCTAAGGCAGTTATGAGAGTAATAAATTCAGATCCTCTTCCTTATAAATTTTACAAACTTGCAGACTTCGAAGATAATATAGAGCATAACCTTAGAGGAGACACCTCAATTATATCCTTTGATCCTATTGAAAATGCCAATTATTATGAAATTTACATAAAGGATAAAAAAATTTCAGAACTTTCAACTTCAAGTACCGAAAGAATAACGATGACCTTCGATAATCTTAAAAACGAAGAATTAAACTATGACTTGAATGGCGTTAAAGGATATGACTTAAAAATTATTGCTGGAACAAGGGAAAATGGAATTGACATTGCCATTTTAAGCGAAGGACATAAGATTCTTACAATACTGCCAACTGTCAAGAAAAGTTCAAACCAAACAAATGGATATTTTTCATGGGAACTAGTGCAAAATGCCGATTACCAATATGTTATTTATAAAACCGATTCCTTAAATGAAGGTCGAAGCCAATATGTCGGACCTATTACAACAGAAGGAACTCAAATTATGGATGAACTTATTGAAGAAGGATATTATGTAATCGAGATTGCAAGTATTCCAAAACTTGTAAATGAGCATCTTGCGTCTAATTTTAAGGATGCAGGGAATATTGCAACATTTTCATTTATTGTTACTAAAAAGATTGAAGTGCCAGAAGTGATATTCTCGGAAGAAGGTGGATTGCACCTTGATATGATGCTTAAAGAGCATACAGGAAAGGTCAACATTTATATCATTAAGGACGGTCAACCAGTTGAGAACGGAAATCCTGTTGACTTTCCGGCTTTTGAGGAATTTAAGGGGACTATAAAATATGACTTTGAATATGACTTTAGGGATGCGACAAAATATGAAATAAAGGTTGTAAGCAGTGGCGGATCGCTTTATGACAATGTAATTTACACGGAGTCTGAACCCACTACAATCTCAGTTACAAGAATAGCACAACCAACTATCAGTGTTGAAGATAATATAAGAGATTCTTATGATAATGTTTCCAACATGTTTAACTCGCAGATGTTGAAAATTGAAGAGTGCAAAGGTTCACAAAATGCCATAGTAAAACTAAACGACATTACGAAATTAAGCGAAGGCTATCAACTTGACCTCTTTGACCAATCGGTTTACGGCGGAAACTTTACATTAAACATAACCCTCGAGGCACAACAGCCAAATGGGAATGAGTATTATATAAGTTCCATTCCAAAGGATTATAAGTTTAGAAGAATTACAACGCCAAGTAAATTGGTTTATAAAAAGGGAATTATCTCATGGGAAAATAGTGATGACCAAACCGAAGATTATTATATTATGATTGCTCTTGTGAATTCATATGCATCCAATTATAGTAGAAGATTCTTCTTAAGTGAACTTGATCCAAAATATTATTCTCCTCCACTAACGGAATATGATTTCCAACAATATATAAATGATATTTTAACAAGTGCCGAAGCGGATGATAGAAATTTTGCAAGCGTCTTCAGACAATCGGGGACAAATATGCTTGATATTGAACTTATCGCCTATAAAAATGGCGATCAAGATGGCACTTACATTCTCTGTTCGGCAAATGCAACAACTGCATCTGACGGCAGTGGAACGCTTCATATAAAAACACTTGCTGCACCAACTCTCGAATTTGATAGAGAAAGCGAAACAATAAGTTGGAAAAATGTGGCGAAAGATTGCTATTACGATATTTATGTGGATGATATAAGAATTAAAGATAGTTATAAAAACCTTTCAATTCAAGACGACCATGAAATTCATTCAATCAAAAAGGATGCAATTTCTGAGGATTATTTGAGTGGAGAGGGAAGAAAGATAAAAATAGTTGCCCGTCATGACGAGTGCCTAGATTCATCTTTCTCTGAAACCATTTGTATTAAAAAACTCACTTCACCACAAACGGTGAAAGTTGGGGTGGAAGGGGTAAAATACAATCTTATTATTCCACTTACTGATTCAACACACACTCAAAATGTAAAATTGAATGACACGGCAATAACATTTAGAACAGGTGATATAAATGCAAGCAAAGAATTAATAGACGACGAAGGTGAACAAAAAATTGTCTTTGAAGCAATCGAATATGAAGGGAATAATTATTATTATCTCGACTCTGATGCAGTTACAATAAACCTTTCAAACCTTGAAAATCTCGGATTTGGTGCAACAACTGAAGGAAACGCCATTAAGTGGTCGGAACTTTGCTCAGGCTTAAAAGTGCTCGATGGAGAGGAGTGGCCATTGCGATATAAATTGGAAATTGAAAATGGCGGAAATCATCCTACTCTCGAATATTCATATAAGACTGAAATAAGTCTTGAAGATTTGGAAGAAGCAATCTATCAGATGTATAATATTGAACTTTCAGGTGCAATAAAAATAATCGTTTCCGCATCCATAATAAGTGAATATAGTTGCAGTTTAAGCGAAGTAAACGCAATATACTATGGAACTTGCTCACAGAAAGATCAACTTACTTTTGCGAAATTGCAAAGCGTAGGTGAAATCAAAGTCAAGGCGGTCAATGATGGTGATTTTGATAAAAAATTAAAATCTAAATTAAAAATTTCATTCGACGATCTTTGGACCGATTCATATCCGGAAGGAATTTACTTTATTTTTACATTTGACAACTTGAAACTGCCAAATGATAAAAATTCAGTAACATTTAACGCAAGCGACGTGTTAAACGGGCAATATGATTCATTTAAGAAAGAGGACAGAGAATTTATATATACTTTGGATTTTTACAGTCTTGCGGAAGCTAATGGACAGGATTATTTAATAAATCCGGGTGAGACGACAGTCAGAATTCAAGTTTGTCGCGATGGCTCAGTTAATGCCGATGAAACAAGCCAAATTATTCGAAAGTTTGAAAAACCAAAGGACGAAAGTATTCGTATCGATGCAAATGGATTACTTACAATTGATCCACTTGACAAGTATATGGGAAATGCAACTTTTTCAGTCGAGGTAAGATGTGGTGGCGAAGGGGAAGAGCCTGACAACTTACTAGGTGTAAGAGACATCAAAGGAACTAATGATGGACCAGAGACACTTGATTTGATGGAGGAAGGTTTACTTAAAGGCAGAAGCGGCGAATATAAATTGCGAATTTTGGTTTATGAAGAGGACAATAATATTTTGCCTAGTGCTGTGGCATATAAAGTAGGTTATAAACTGAAGGGAATAGAAAGCATTGAAATTGATAAATATGAAGGGGAATACGGAATTATCGATATTCAACTTATCCCTGACGAAAATTTATCAGATCGATTCGTATTTGAAGCCACTGAAAATAATATTACCAAGCAGTTCGTTCCAAGCAAAGACGAAGAAACAGACGGACTATATCATTACTCACTTCTAGATATGCTTTATCTCTTTGATGAAAAACTCTCACGTGGTGAAAGCGACGAGCCTATAAGCGTGGAATTGACTGTTCGTGCCGATGACTCAATAAAGGCAACTCCTATGAGTGTTGAATTCTACTATAAAGTTGAATCTCCAGCGGCAGACTTAAAAAGAGTAAATTCTCTTGATAAAGATTATATAGTTTATGCTCCAGACGGAAGCATTCCTACAGCGGGATTTGTAGTTGATATAACCTTCACGCAAATACAAATCGTGGAAAATCTAGATGAAGAGGGAGGCGACCCTATAACTGAGGAGAAACTTGTAACCATTAGAAAATGTATTCCTGCTAATGAAGCACACGGGTTTTGGCTCGAAGATAAAGGGCTTTTCGTAAAGGAACTAGGTGGCGAAAGCAATTATTCAGAATGCTATGCAATTTGCATTGATGATATTTTAAACAGCTCTGGTGAAATGATTGAGGGCGACTTCAAGATAAAAATTTCAAGAGTGGGCAAGAAAGATGGAAAGGTTTATCAGTATAATCCAACGGATTTTAAAGATTTATATCGTTTAAAATCTATGCTCAGTGTAAGCATTTCAAATAATCGCTTAAACATTTCTTGGCTAGGTGATTTACAAGAGGAAAAGGCACCAAGTCAATATATCATCTATTTCAGAGAAAAAGAAAGCGGCGAAACTATTGGAAGATATTACACTGCCGTTTCGACAATAGATTTGCGAGGGATTAATTTTATTGATCCAGGAATTGAATATGAGGTTGAAGTTAAAGCGTTAAATTCTGATCCGCATATTATAGGCTCTGTGTTAAGTAGTAGTATAATTGTCAAACGCTATCGAGCGCCAATGGCAATCGAAATCGAAGATGGGAAATTGATGTTTAATAAAAATGATTTTATAAAATCTGATTTCTTTACTGACATTGAGAAAATATTTGGCAATGATGGTGAATTAGCAGGCACTGCTTATTGGCAACATATAGCGGAAACACGTAACAACAGTTATTCGGGCCCCATCGATTTTACTATTGGGCGTTTAGCAGAACAGCGAGTTATTTTGGAATTTACACGTCTGGAATCACACGAGAGTTATAAAGTTTACATTCCGGCTTATAAACTCTTCCCTGATGCACAAATTTACACAGATAGTGGAGACCAATCTTATATCACAATCTTAAAAAATTACGCGAATTCTGTTGCACAACTTGAACCAGCACAGGATACTGTAAATATGATAGGACAGTTGGCTGGGTCATGCCTCGGAGTAGGTGATGACGGAGACTTATTTGACGATTATTTTGACGAATTTAGAAGAAATATTCCTGCTGGCGAATATAAATTGTCGGTTTATCAAGCGGATTATATGAACAATATTGAATCAAGAGTTTCTGAAAACACAATAACCGTTTACATTTCTCCTGCTCCAACTGGTGAATTGAAAGTAGGCGAAGGCAAAGACCAAAGAGCAAATTATTATGCCGAATTCAGACCAGAAGCAACAATGTATTATGACGACGCCGAAGGGATTTATAAAGAGCAGAAAACTGCAAAAGTTTACAAGATGGCTATTAGAAGAATTGAAAGAAATGTTCCTACAACTAATAACTTAATTGAACTTCTAATTAAAAAAGATGATGACAATTGGCACATTTACAAAGAAGATGATACTGAACTTTTAAATGTCGTAGAAACACTTGAAAACGGTAACTTTAAAGTAAATATGACCCAATTGAGAAAGGAAATTAACGACAAAAATTTAAAATTCAATGAAACTCTTCGCGTTGATGTTTATGCCTGTGCAAAAGATGATGAAATGGTTATAAACGGCAAGAGCTCGACATTTAATGTGACATATCTTGATTTATCAAGCACAAACATTCAATTTGATAATGGTGTTATAAGAGTAGGGAAAGTTGACTTTAACTGTGATTTACTTGTTAAATATCAACTTGAAACTGGGGAGTTAACCTCAAAGACTTTTTCTTTTGAAGACGAAAACGATGAAAACAATGACGGCGGAATAAAAATTAATCTGGAAGAACCAGGAAGATATCAAAGTATTTTAATTTCTTTAAGCGGCTCATCCTCTAAAGATTCGCTTGTTGTTGAAAGCCTCACATATTTGATCGCGGGCAAGCTAAAAGAAGACGGCTCAAGAGAGGGCGTTTATAAACTGCATCAGCCTAATCTTACTACACAAGAGAATAAAATATTTATAAACTTCGATGAAAAAGATTTAAGAAGAACATCATTAATGTTCTACATGGGTAATGACATATCTCTCAGCGAGGATGGTGAACAATCGGGTTATTATTATCAAAGCACTTTTAATGATAGCACCGACAATGGTCAACCTTATATCGTCGGAGCACTTGAAGGTGGCATTCCTAAGTATCCTTCAGAGTTGAAAGCGTCAATATTCTACGCATATTTGGGAGGAAATGTTGGCTCATTTACAGTTGAAGAATGCACAGACTTTATAGGTGCAGAATACGTATTAAAACTTTATAACAATGGTGAGGAAATAAGCCCAATTCTTAAATCAGACAGATGGGAAATATCGGCAAGAATGCTTAATGCGGAATTAGGATACAACATTGAAAAGGGTGACGTAAGCATATCATATAATAATGAAGATGCACCAAAGATTTATGATAGAGTAGAAGTTGAAGGCAGAGAAGAAGGTGCGCTTATATATGAAATCAGAATTTCATATTATTTGAATAATACTGAAGAAGAAAGTTTTGTCTTCGATGAACTTTACTACAGTGAAATTTCACCTTTGGCAACTCAAATCCCAGGGCTTACATTCAACACAAATTATGATTACTATCGTATGAAGGTCACCGTGTATGGTGCAAAATACTCAAGCATTGAAACGGAAGGCGCGGTTAAGAGCATACAAGGAAATTACTTTTATCTTGGTGACAGTGTTTATTTTGAAGATGGAGCGCAGGTGCTTATGAGCACGACATTGCAAACCGATATGTTCACAAAAACACATACTCCATATCTTGAATCTAAAACGACTGGTGCAGGCGTAAGTAAAGGGGAGATAGTGTTCATGGTTGACAACACTGTTTATGTTGCAGGTGAAAATAATAGCGAAAAACTTTCCGTTTATGCCGATTATGAGACTGTAAATGGCGATGAAAAAACAATTTTGCTTGAAGGCGAATTTACATTTAATCAAAGTCCTTCGGAACAAGATAAGATTAAGGTTGTCTTTATTCCAGACGAAGGTCAGTTAAATGACGCGTCGGGTGATATTGTGCTCAGAATTTATGCCTTTGGAGAAGCATCTATTATATCATCACCTTTAAGAATATACGATGTTTACAAACTTAAAAATATAACGGAAATAGAATATGAAGTAAAACTCGAGCAGGGAAATACTGTTATCGACCTTACAAAATACTTTGAAAACAATCAAATCCGTGGCAACAACTCTTGCTATAAGATTGCGATTGAAACCGTTGACAAAGATGATGTGACCGAAAAAGTGGAATACTCAGTAAATTCAGGTGATAAAAAGTTTATAGTTTTGCCAAAACATAAAAAATTGACAATGCAAGTTATAGATGCACAAGAAGAATCGGAAATTAATGCAAGAAAATTACTCCACAGTGACAGAAATATTTTGAATATCGAGGTTACATCGACGGAAGGAATATCATTCACATGGAATGATACTCTTAAACGCTTTGAATGGGAGTGGAGTGGTGAAACATTAAGTAAGGAATATTATATAAGCATGTATATTTCAAACAAACTTGAAAGTGACTTTACGACTGACTTATACTATATGCCAAAGAAAATGGGTCGAATCCCTGCCCCTAGAATATCACTTAGAATGAGGAATTTGGGCGAGCAGGCGAACACGCTTTACATTTACAGTGAAGCAGTGGGATATACCGGCAAAGAAGATGAAATAAATTATGATATCTTCGAAGTGGGTGGCGAAGGAAGCAGAGAGGCTCCTTATGAAATTATAGATGTTACCGAATTTAAAAACATGTCGCTGAGAAATGCTAATGGAATATTCTTCAAGATTAATGAAAACTTAATAATTAATACCTCCGATATGCTTGTTGAAGGCAAACATTTGTTTGAAGAGTTCTATGCTTCAATAGATGGTGCTGACCATACAATCACAGTAAATTGTGACACAGTATTTACGACAGAGGAAGAGATATTTAATTTTGATGGAGTTGTTCAAATGGCATTCAGTCAATACTCATCATTATTTAAGAAAATCATGGACGGTGCATCAATAAGTAATTTAAATATAAATCTTGAAATTAATAATACATCGCTTCAAACCAGCAACATTATGTATGCACCTCTTGCATATGAAAATAATGGTAATATTGAAGAAGTCTTCCTTATGAAAGCAGATAATATAAACCTTAGCGGAGATGGGGTAAACAATGTATTCATTGGCGGACTTGTCGGAATTAATACAGCGTCAATAATAAACTGTGAAGTTGACAAAGCCGCGAATATTGATTATACTTCTCCTCAAAAGCTTAATGTCAATATTGCTTTTGCGGGAATTGCACTTATAAACCGCTCTGGAACAATTGAAAATTGCTTCAATAGAAGCAACATTTCCCTCAAAACAGCATCAACACTGGAGACAAACTTCCATATTGCGGGCATAACTCTATTCAATGTTGGAGAAGCAGTTATTGCATTCTGCGGGAATGAAGGAACTTTCACATTCATTGCGGATAGTCGAAACTCTTCACGTCTAAATTGCTATGGAGGTGGAATTGCAATTAATAGTTCTGGCGGCACGCTTAAATTCCTATATAACAATGGAGCAATGTCTAGAAGCGGTGGCGGTTCGGGTTCTAACCTCTTCGGTGGAATTGCACAAACTATTTCGGGAGGTCTAATTAACACGCTTGTAAATACTGTTTCTGGACAAAAAATGGCTTTGCGTGTAACTGGCTCTCTGAGCAAAATGGGAACAAACTATGGAATAGAAAATGCATCGGATATAGGTGATTTATCAGTTAAAGGCTTGAAAGAAACAGTAACGCTAAACAGCGATGTGCCAGGAGACAGCAGAAAATTACATGTTCAGAAAACTGATGATAGATTTATTGCAAGCATAAAGTGAAAGGAATGGGATTTTATATGAAATTAGAAAATACAATAAAGATGTTTAAGGAAATTCATCCAGATAGTGTAATTTTAATAAAAGTAGGAACTTTTTTTCAATCATTTGGAAAAGACTCATATATATTATCATATTTGTTAGGTTATCAATTAAAACCAGTGGCACAAAATTATAGTATGTGTGGTTTTCCAAAGACAGGACTTGCAAGAGTAT
>CANQBU010000038.1 GCA_947589615.1 uncultured Clostridia bacterium
GTCCTTCGTTCTTAGATCTCCCCCCATATATTCGCTCTCAAAAGTAACATTTGTGCCGGTTATGTCAAACTGGGTGATTTCAAATTGGAATTCCTGCGTTTCGTCAAAATATTTGCCTTTACCTATGACCTTGAATGTTTTAATTCCACAATTTTTAAAATCTGTCGTGCCGACCAACTCGTAGTCTTGCCCCTCTATAAGGGTTTCTCCGTCAATTTTTATTATTGGTTTTTGATCATGTCCGTTGTATACTTTTTGGCCTGTTGGGCTCTCCACTTCAGCTCGTAAAATATTTGTTTTAATTTTATAATATAAAGTATAATTATTAGTAATTTCATTTTTAATTTGCTCGTTGCTAGCCGCCATTTTCAATTTTTCACTTAATTTTTCGGCATTTACATAGTTATCTTCTTTATCAAACCATTTGCCAGTATCGGTGGTAGCCCGAAATTCATAAGCTTCATCAAAAACCCAACCATTACTCGTTTCGCACCACCCTGCATCTTTTTCAAACAATTTATATTCCGTTGTTATATCTGATTCATCCTTTTGGAACGTTATTGCAACAGGAAAAGTGATTTTGTATTTATAATTATAATAATATAGATTAAATGCATTTTCTGTTTTTAATTGGTTTGCCCTACCCTCATTACTCGCAACAATAACTTGAAGCGCTGGACACGAATTAAATGTGTTACTCTCTATTTTTGTCACACTATCAGATATGACTATACTTTGTAATGATGAGCAACCATAAAATGCAGAAGAGCCTATGCTTGTCACCTTGTCAGATATGACTATACTTTGTAATGATGAACAACCTGCAAACGTAGAATATTCTATTTTTCCCAGATCACCTTCCTTATTTATGTTGACAACACTCAGTTGTGAACAACCAGAAAATGCAGAAGAGCCTATACTTGTCACTTTTTTGGGAATCGTTATTTCTTGCAATTCTTCGCAAGCTTTAAATGCATCATAGCCTATTGTCTCCAGACTGCTGTCATCAATTAATCCTACACCACGTAATTTCGAACAATTCTCAAATGCATAATTACCTATACTTGTCACTTCTTTAGGAATTGTTATTTCTTGCAATTCTTTGCAACCTTTAAATGCACTTTTACCTATACTTTCCACACTATTGGGTATGATTATACTTAATAATGATGAACAATTCTCAAATGCATTATTGCCTATACTTGGCACACCATCAGGTATGTCTATTACTTGTATTAAAGTGCACTCTTTAAATGCAGCTTCGCCTATACTTTGCACGGCTTTGGGAATATCTATACTTTGTAAAGATGAACAATTCTCAAATGCATTATTGCCTATACTTGTCACACCATTGGGAATGTTTATCTCTTGTAGTGCTTTGCAACCAGAAAACGCAGAGCTTCCAATACTTGTCACTCCATCGGGTATCTTTATACTTGGTAATGATGAACATCCATAAAATAAAAAACCGCTTATACTTGTCACTCCATTGGGAATGTTTATCTCTTGTAGTGCTTTGCAACCAGAAAACGCAGAGCTTCCAATACTTGTCACTCCATTGGGTATCTTTATACTTGGTAATGATGAACATCCATAAAATAAAAAATTGCTTATACTTGTCACACCATCGGGAATGTTTATCTCTTGCAATGCTTCGCAACCAGAAAATGCAGACCCCCCTATACTTGTCACAGTATTGGGAATATCTATTCTTGGCAAATTTATACAATCCTCAAAGGCACCAGACTCTATATACATCAGCTTGCTATCATTATCCATGTTGACAGTTCGTAACTGTGAACATCCAGAAAATGCATACGGAAATATCCATCTAACTTCTTTGGGAATATCTATACTTTGTAAAGATGAACAGTTTTTAAAAACTTCACGGTAAATATACAATAACTTATCGGGTAAGTCTATGCTTTTTAATTTTTCACACCCATAAAATGCATAATCGTCTATCTCTTGCAACGAAGAAGCTTCAGCAAAAGAAACGTTAATCAGCTGAGCCGATTTGTCTCCAAACATAGACTGATATGGATAAGAATCTACTCCCTTCACAGAAGTGATGCTTGTCGGAAACACAACATTAAAATATGCTTCGCCAATATCTGCGAGCACCTCATCTTTTAATCCTGTGCAGGTCCCACCATCAATTTTAAAATCCTCCACATTTTCTATAGTCTTCGTGGCTGTTGGTTCCTCTTCTGCATTGGTTTGAGTTGAAGGCAACGCTTTGCGAGTTATGTCCACGCTTAAAAATATACCAAGTCCCAGCATGGATACCACAATTAAAGCCAAAAAGAATTTAAAAATATTCTGTCTCTTTGTCATTTTCCCCCTCCTTAAAACAACTTCGGACAAGTTTAACTTTAATATTATTATAACTAAGATTGTCACAAGTAGTCAAACATTCTGACGAAATTTGTCGAAAATTGTATTCATTATATATTTTTATATATAATGTATAGCCTAATTATAAATTATCCCCCCCCCCAATATGTCAAGTGATTTGATGAATATTTTAAAAAACAATAAAAACAAGAAAAATTATTTATGATTTAACTTTCAATCTATCGAATTTTCAAATGGGCATTTACGATATTATTTCGCACTTCATTTAAGCATCATCTTATTAAATTCTTATGTGAATTTGCAATCATATTGGCTTTCAATAAATTATTAAAGAAAACGATACAAATCATTCGCTGCTATTCTTATATATACACAAAAAGGAAGAAAAACTTTGGCAATTACTCTTTTATCCCTTGTATAAAAAATCCCAAATTTGAGATGATTTGAGATTTTTCTTGTGAAAAATAGTGATTTTTTATTAAAAAATATGGTTTTTAAGGAAATTTTCTTATATTTGCAATTTTTAAGCAAAAAAATGACAAGAAAATATTATCCTGTCTATTTTTTCATTTCTAATAAAATTTTTTCAGCGAACATTTTTACATGTTCATAGGTTAATCCACCTTGAAAATATGCTATAAATGGTGCTCGCAATGGGCTATCACACGAAAGCTCTATTGATGCGCCCCCTACAAATGTTCCTGCCGCCATTATAACCTTATCCTTATAACCCGGCATATCCCATGGCAATGGCAATACAAAACCATCGACAGGCGATATAGTTTGAACAAGCTGAACAAACTTGACAAGTTCTTCGGCATTATTAAAAACAACGGATTTTATAATATCTTGAGGTTTTTCATCATTTGAAGGTATAATCTTATATCCCATATCCTCCATTATTTGTCCAACTAGTAAACTCCCCTTTAAACTTTGGGCAACAACATGAGGAGAAAGGAAAATCCCTTGATAAAATAGCCTATACCCCATTTCAAAAGAGCCAAGCTCCAATTTTAAAGATGGATTTGTGTAGCGAGTTGCAACTAGATCAATTGCTTTTTCCGTTCCGACAACATATCCCCCAGTTGGAGCAATTCCTCCGCCTGGATTTTTAATCAAAGACCCAACAATCACATCGGCTCCGACATCGGTAGGTTCGATTGTGTCAACAAATTCTCCATAACAATTATCTACAACTATTAATGATTCAGGAGATAACTTTTTCACCATATCAAAGAGTGGCTTCATATCGCTTGGCGCCAATGCTTTTCTATTGCTATATCCTCTTGACCTTTGAAGGTAAACAACTTTTGGTTTATATTCTTCAACAAATTTTGTTATTTTATCATAATCAAATTCGCTGTTTTCCAAAAGATCAATTTGTTTAAATATTACACCAAAATCTTCAAGAGATGCGTTTCCAATGCCAAACAAGCTTTCTTGGATTGTGTCATAAGGCAATCCTGTCACGGAAAGCATCACGTCACCGCGGCGTAAAATTCCGTATAAAACCGTCGTTATTGCATGAGTCCCACACAAAAGATGAGGAGAAACTAATGCTTTATCACCGCCAAAGATTTTTGCATATACTTTCGCAAGAGTATCCCTTCCCACATCATCATATCCATAACCGCTGCTTCCTTGAAAACACTGCGAAGATACTCGGCACTCTATAAAGGCATTTAATACTTTTTTTTGATTATAAAATGCTATTTGGTCTATTCTTTTAAATTGCTGCTGAAGTTTTTCTTCCTCTTCTGATAAATATTTCTCTATTTCGTTTTTATCCACTCATCTATCTCCTTTAATATCATATTTACTTGATTTTCATCCTGCAAATTAACTATTTCTCCTTTTATTTTCTTCATAAATGTAATTTGTCTTTTTGCATAATTTCGAGTATGTTGACTTATAAGCGACTCCAAAGTTTGTAAATCTATTTCCCCTCTTAAATATGACATCGTTTCTTTATATCCAATTGCATTCAGGGGTTGGCAATCACCATATTTTCCATATAAAAATTTTGTTTCATCTATAAGTCCGCTTTCCAGCATGATTTTAGTCCTTTGATTGATTCTTTTATATAATTCATCTCTTGGCATATCCAAAATGATAATTTTAAAATCATAATTTATCTTTGACCCGCTCTTAGAGCCACCGAATTTTTCGATTTCTATCGCCCGTATCAATCTTACCTTATTATTTCTATCAATTGAATTATATACCTCTTCATTTAAGTCCTTTAACTCTTTTTGCAGGGATTCTATACCCTCTTTTTCATATTTTATCTCAAGAGATTTTCTAAAATCATCATGGCGTTCCACACCACCAAAGTTATAGCCGTTTACAAGAGACTTTATATATAATCCTGTTCCTCCCACAATCAAAGGAATTTTCCCTTTTTTGTGAATTTCTTCTATCTTCTGGAGTGTATATTTATAAAACTCCCCACTTGAAAAGATTTCTTTAGGAGAAATAATGTCGATTCCATAATGAATTATGCCTTGCTTTTCTTCTTCCTTTATTTTGGCAGAACCTATATTAAATTCTTTATATACCGACACAGAATCCGCCGAAATTATTTCTAAATTATATCTTTTTGCTAAAATTATTGAAAATTGTGTTTTGCCTATTCCGGTCGCACCCATGAGTATCAGAACTTTTTTCATTATTTTAAACTATCCTTTTAAACATCTTTTCAAATTCATGTTTTGTGATAATTAATGTTATAGGCCTTCCGTGTGGACAAAGCATTACACCTTTTCTAACCTCTTCAATTAAATATGCACACTCATCTTTGGATATAGAATCGCCCGCCTTAATTGCGTGCTTGCATGCACTTTGGCACAACTTACTGTGTATAAAATCGCTTGCCTTATTTTCAAGTCCTATACTTTCAGATATAATTTCGTCAACAAATTTCTCTAAATCAATGTCGGATAACAATAATGGTATTCCGTTTATAAAATAATTGTATCCATTCTTATCGATGTCAAAACCAATTTTTCTTAGATTTTCTAAGATCATATCCACATTTTGTGACTCTACAGCACTAAGAGTAAAAGTATAAGGAACCAATAATTTTTGTTGAACATTTGTTCCCTCATCTATTTTTTTTACAAGTCTATCATATAAAATTCGTTCATGACCAGCGTGTTGGTCGATAAAATATAAAGCATCATTATATTCAACTAAAATATATGTATTAAAAACTGTTCCTAAAATTTTCATTTCATCTTTGACATCTGCCTGAAAGAAACTTGATGTATCCTGAATGTCGCGTGAATTTTTTGCCTGTTCAACATCAAAATAATACGTTTTTGCATCCTTTTTCTTTTGGCCATTCGGCAAATTGCTTGGATTTAAGTTATTTTGATTATCTTCGGTCTGTCCCTTATTATCCTTTTCATCAGGGACATTAACCACAAATTCTTTTGGCTCAGTATCCTCAGTTAAATCAATGGAAAAACTCCTTCCCTCGCTTTCCCCCATTTTTTTTAATGGCAAAGGATTTTCAAAATTCTCGACAGTATTTTTTACTACATTTTCAATCACTTCACCGCGTTCTTTGGCTTCGCCTTCTTCTTTTGTTTCATCAAAATGAATAAAACTCTGAATCTCATTGACGGCATACAGAGCCTTTTCTATTGCACGAGTAAACAATCCATATATCTTCCCCTGATTTTCAAATCTGACTTCTCTTTTTGAAGGATGAACATTTACATCAACACAATCAGCAGGAAGTTGTAATGATAAAACATATACAGGAAATCTTCCCTTCATTAGAAAAGAAGAATAAATATTTTGTATGCAAGTGGAAATCATACTATTTTCAACAAATCTTCCATTTACAAAAAGAGTCTGTTGAGTTCGATTGCTTTTAGAATATTGAGGCTTCGTTATATATCCATAAATACAATAGCCGTTTTCTTTATAATTCACTTCAACTAAATTTTTATAAACATCATTTCCGTATATTGTATATATTATGTCTTGAATACTACAAGAAGTTGTGTTATATATCTGCTTCCCATCCGCATAATACTGAAATGAAATATCACTGTGAGACAGCATAAATTTTTCTATTAAATGAGTAATTTCGGCTTCTTCGGTCTTTGGCTTCTTTAGAAACTTTGCCCTGACTGGAGTGTTAAAGAATATATTTGAACAGCTTATCGTCGTTCCGTTTGAACGTGCAATTTCGGCAACTTTTCCAAATTCTCCGCCATCAACTTTTATTGTGTAACCAACTTGACTTTCCTCTGTTTTTGAAGATAATCTTACTTGGCTTATTGCAGCAATGCTAGCAAGCGCCTCCCCGCGAAAGCCCAGACTCGTTATAACATCCAAATCTTCTTCGCTTGTTATCTTACTTGTTGCATGAGGCAAAAAGGCTGTCACTAAATCTTCTTTTTCAATTCCGCAACCATCATCTGAAACAGTTATATTCTTAATTCCGCCCTCTTCAATTTCTAATCGTATGTTCTTAGCCCCTGCATCAATGCTATTTTCAATCAACTCCTTTACAATTGACGCAGGTCGCTCAACAACCTCACCTGCCGATATCTTATTATAAATATTCGGAGTCAAGACATTTATTTTCATTTATCCTCCTTTGCTCTTGATATCAAATCTCCCAATATATCAAATGCTTGAATTGGAGATATTCTGTTTATATCGATATCTTTTATTATATTTAATAAATTTACAGCCAATTTTGTGTTTTCTTGTGCTTGTGTCTTTCGTTCCTTAAATATATTCAAATCAAGTTTTTCATTCGCAAGTTCCAAACTCTTTGAAATTTCATTTGCTCTATTTAAAACTTCTTCTGGAACACCAGCCAATTTAGCAACTTCAATTCCAAAACTTTTATTAGCCCCACCCCTAACAATTTTTCTCAAAAAGACAATGCTATCATCAAGTTCTTTAACAGAAACTTTATAATTTTTTACGCCGTGAAGCACTCCTTCAAGCTCGGTTAATTCATGGTAATGGGTTGCAAAGAGCGTTTTTGCCTTGCAACTGTCCACCAAATATTCAACCACTGCCCATGCTATACTTAAGCCATCAAAAGTTGAAGTTCCTCTTCCGATCTCATCAAGAACTATTAAACTATTATTCGTTGCATTTGCTAAAATGTTTGCAACTTCACTCATTTCAACCATGAATGTTGATTGCCCGAAAGCAAGATCATCACTTGCGCCTACTCTTGTGAATATTCTGTCTGTAATAGGAATTACCGCCTCCTTAGCAGGAACAAAACTACCGATATGTGCAAGAAGCGTTATTATAGCAACTTGCCTCATATATGTGCTTTTACCAGCCATATTTGGTCCCGTTATTATCATGACGCGATTTTCATCGCTATCAAGCAATGTATCATTTGGCACAAATTGTCCGTTTGTCATAAATTGCTCAACAACAGGATGTCTGCCATCTACAATTTTTAATGTTTTATTTGAAGAGTTTATAGTAGGTTTTATATAATTATTTTTTGCTGCAACAATGGCAAGCGATAAAACAGCATCTAACCTTGCAATAGCCTGCGCTATCAATTGAAAAGAATTCAAATATTTCAATAAAAGCTTTTTTAAATCATTATAAATACTATTTTCAAGCTGTAGTGCCATTTCTTCAGCGCCAAGAACTTTTTCCTCTATTTCCTTCAAGTCAGCGGTGAAATATCTTTCATTATTTGCCACTGTCTGTTTCCTTATATATGAAACAGGAACTTTGTCTTCTTGAGATTTATTTACTTCAATAAAATATCCAAAAACGCTATTATATTTGATTTTTAGATTTTTTATACCCGTTTCCCGCGTCTCTTTCTCCTCTAGTGCTTTTATCCACTCTTCGCTGCTTTTCTTTATGTCTTTATATTCATCAAGTTCTTTATTAAAGCCCTTACTTATGTATCCGCCATCTTTAACCAATGCTGTTGCATCTTTATCTATCGCCTTTAAAACGGTCTGAGTTACATCATTAACGTCTACAAGGTCATCTCGTATTTGTTTTAAGTAGTCGCTCTCCACATTTTGCAACTCTTTTCGCAGTTGAGGAATCACTTCGAGCGATTCTCCCAATGTCCTCATCTCTTTTGGATTTATATTCCCATAAGCAACTCGAGTTGTGAGCCTTTCTATATCAAAAATTGAATTTAATTGTTCTGTCAGTCTATCCCTCAAAATTAACTTCTTGTATAACTCCTCAACACCATTCAACCTTTCATTGATCTTTTTGCTACTTTGCAATGGCTCATCAATCATCTTTCTCAAATATCTTGACCCCATGCTTGTTTTGGTTTTATCTAAAACCCATAAAATTGAACCATATTTTTTTCTTTCCCTATTCGATTCCACTATTTCTAAATTTCTTCTGGTGTTAAAATCAATTGTCATGTAATTTGAATTTTTAATTTTATTTATTTTATTGAGGTTTGCTACAAGTTTTTTTTGAGTTTCTTTTAAATATTCGATTAATCCGCCCGCACTGCAAATAATTTCATTACAGCCTTTTAAATCAAAAACCATTTCAAAATTGTCGCCGAATTGCTCTTTTAATAATTCTATGGCACTGTTTTTTGTGTATGCCCATTCATAATATGGTTTTAGTTTATTTAATGAACCTAGGCGCATAATCGGTAAATTATTGTAAAAACTTTCTGCTTCTTCATTTCCAATAACTTCTGAGGGAGAAATTCTTGAAATTAAGTCGCTTATGTCACTTATTGGATCCTTTTCAACATTCATTACGTTAAATTCGCCTGTTGAAATATCTACATAACTTGTTGCAATTTTATCGCCATGTTTATAAACCGATAGAAGATAATTGTTCTTCTGACATTCAAGCATTTCTTCCTCGATAATTGTTCCTGGAGTAACAACCCTTATAACATCGCGTTCCAACATAACATTTTTGCCTGGCTGAGGTTGAGTTAACTGCTCGCAAATTGCAACCTTGTGGCCATTTTCCACCAATTTTGCGATGTATGTTTGAACTGCATGATATGGAACTCCGCACATTGGCGCTTTATCTTTAAGTCCGCAATTTTTGCCAGTAAGAACAAGATCTAGTTCCTTTGATGCAATTATAGCATCTTCGAAGAACATTTCATAAAAATCGCCCATTCTGTTTAATACAATGCAATCACTATACTTTTCCTTTACCGCCAAATATTGTTGCATACCAGGTGAAACGACTTTTTTATCTATTATCATCTTTATCCCCCTTTTGTAGTTGTTTTTCAAGTTTTAACAATTTATTTACTCTTACTCTCTTTGTGTTTTCGTCTATTTGACCTTCCATTTTACTTGCAACGGTGCCCTCGCGCGGAGAATACATGAAAGCAAATATACTGTCATATTTCACTTCTTTTACCAGTGACATTGTATCATTAAATTCTTCCTCTGTCTCGGTAGGAAAACCCACAATAAAATCTGATGTAATACGACAAGAAGGTATTTTTTCTCTAATTTTTTTTATTATTGACAGATACTTATCCCTTGTATAACTTCTATTCATTAATTTTAAAATTCTGTCATTTCCGCTTTGTGCCGGAAGATGAATGTATTTTTCAATTTTGTCTTCTTCAGCAATCGCATCAATTACATCATCAGTTAAATCCTTTGGATGAGATGTCATAAATGATATTTTAAAATCTCCGTCAATCTTGCAAATTTCATGCAAAAGCTGACTAAAAGAAATCTCGGCCTTATTGTCTTTACCATAAGAATTTACATTTTGCCCAAGCAGTGTTATTTTTTTATATTTGCCTTCCTTAACAATTTCTTCAATCTCTTTCAAAATATTTTCATGTTTTCGTGATTTTTCACGCCCTCTGACATAAGGAACAATGCAATATGTGCAAAAATTATTGCATCCCTGCATAATATTTACCCATGCATTTTCACCGCTTGTCCTTTTGTATGGCAATGTCTCATCAATCTCGCCTTCGTCAAATATTTCCAACTGTCGTCCCTCTTTAACAGCTTCGATATAGTAGGCAAACTTCGACAAATTGAAAGTGCCGATAACAATATCGACAAAAGGAAAAGTATTTAAAAGTCTTTGTGCTGTTTGACTCTTTTGAGTCATGCACCCGCAAACCGCTATTATTAAATCTTTTTTCTTCTTTTTAAGTTTTTTTAAGTTTCCAACATTACCAAAAACTCTATCTTCAGCCCCCTCCCTTATCGCACAGGTATTAAAGACAATAATATCAGCTTCTTCGCGTTTATTAGCCAATTCATAACCTAATTTTT